>JBLNDC010000316.1:0-2671 GCA_050261255.1 Bacteroidota bacterium | reverse complement strand
CTGCCGGGGTAGGCGACTACTCGGAAAATTATACGTCGATTAAAGATTTAACCGCTAATACACGCGAATTGACGCTAATTAATCTCTGGTATCTTAAAGGTTTTATTTGCGTTTATTAGTGTTCATTAGCGGTTTCGGTGGATTACAATATTTTCATCCTTTCATGTGCCCCGGTCCGCCTGGGTGGGCAACTACTTGAAAAATAATACGCCGATTAAAGATTTAACCGCAAATACACGCGAATTAGCGCTAATTAATCATTTGTTATCTTGAGGTTTTATCCGCGTTTATTAGTGTTCATTAGCGGTTCCATTGGATTACAATATTTTCATCCTTTAACGTGCCCCGGCGAGCCGGGGTGGGCGACTACTTAGAAAATGCTATCGACCATTGTAATCACGAGGTGATTCCAACTACTTGTCGATCCACGTCAACTTATTTTCATAATTTTGCTTGGGTCAACAGGAGGTTGACGTGGACGACTATTTTGTAATGGATGAAAATCATCAAATAAATTTGGAACCGTTTCCAAATATTAATATTCTACAATTTCTTAAATATTCCTACCTGTAAACAAAAAAATTTTTACACTTTATTAACAGCTTTTTTTGGATTAATAATTGGTCTTAATCCGAACAGCCTGTTAAATCGCTATTTATGTTTCAAAGCCATCGTTAAGCTATTTGGAATCGTTTCATTGAAATCAATTCATAAATCATAATACTCTTTATAGGAGGAAGACTATGAAATTGTATCTTAATTGAGGGAATTGCATAATTACCTTAATAAACCCTTTGGCCACAATAGATAGTGACTAGCCTGGATGTATCTATCAATATATTGTGAGCCAAAGCTTAAACCATGAATTGTGCAATTCCTTAATAAAAAATCCCTGGTATAGCCAAATATATACCAAGGATCTTTAACCGGTAACACTAAACCTTATACTATTTAGACTTTAGACTGATTCATTCATCCAAAAACTTCCGCAAGATCTGTAATGCTTCCTTTTCCAAACGGCAGATTTGGACCTGGGAAACCCCGAAGACCAACGCTACTTCGGACTGGGTTCGTTCTTGAAAAAAACGCAGCTGGATTAGGTATTTTAAACGTTCCGGCAGCCGGGCGATGCCTTCTCGGAGGGAAAAACTCTCCAACCATTTGAGGTGCTCTTCATCTTCCCCGATCAACTGTTCCCGGACCAAGTTATCGCCTTCATCTTCCTTGACTATCTCCTGGAGTGAATTGAGAGGCCTGGTGGCTTCCATAGCGACGGCGATCTCTTCCCGAGAGATACCGGTAGCCTCTTCCAGTTCGGAAAGGGTCGGATCCTTTCCCAATTGGTGGGCCAGTTCGGTCCTGGCTTGTTCAACCCGGCTCGCTACTTCCTTTATGCTCCGGCTGACCTTGATCGGCCCTTCGTCACGGAGGTGTTGTTTGATCTCCCCGATGATCACCGGCACCGCATAAGTCGAAAATTTAACCCCGTATGACGGATCAAATTTATCGATCGCCTTCATCAGCCCAATGCAGCCAATCTGAAATAAATCGTCCAGTTCGCCCCGGCCGTTAAAACGCTGGGCAATACTCATTACCAATCTCAAGTTATGTTTGACGATTGAATTTTTGGCTTCCTTATTACCGGAACGGTATTCGGTAATCAGTCGCTGAAATTCTTCATCGGTAAGCAGGTTCCGTTCGGAGAAACTGAACTCGCTTTTAGCAATTCCGGGAGATCCCAACATTGGCGAACCCCCGTTCCGGATGCTTTTTCATGATTACGGTGGTACCTTCATCCGGCTTGGAGATGATCTCCAACCGGTCCATAAAAGACTCCATAAAAACTAATCCCAAACCCATCCGCTCCGGATCAGTCGAGAAAGTGGCCTGTTTGGCTTGGTTAATATCGTTAATTCCTTTCCCAAAATCCCTGACCGTAATCACTAAGGAATCCTCAATCACAGCCAGCTCCAACTGAATGAGCCCGGTTTTGCCGGGGTATCCATGAATTACACAGTTGGAGACGGCTTCCGAGATAGCCACCCGGATCTCTTCAACCTCCGCCAGATTAAATTCTAATTGGGCGGCAAACGCGGCAGTCATAGTCCGCGCCAGCCCCACATTCTGGGGTAGGCTGGGAAATTCGTATTTGATGTAATTGTCAACCATCCTCTTACCCCCGTTATGATTTGAGCGCCTGTTGGCGATCACTATATATTTCCATTATTTTAAGGAGGCCTGATAATTCAAAGATCCGCCTTACCTGAGGCGAAACATTGACTGCCGAAAGACGACCCCCTTGTTGACTGAGGCGTTTGAACCTTCCTAGGATCGCCCCCAACCCGGAACTATCAATGAAGTTCACTTTTTTTAAATCCAAAATCAGGTGTTTTATCATTTCGTACTGGTTCAGTTTGCTCTCAACCTTCTCCCGGAAAAGTGGCGAAGTTTCCAGGTCCAGCTCGCCGTCGACTTGGACGATGAGATTGGGGCCGATCCGTTCGGTCTCGATTAACAAAGTAAATCCTCCTTTACGTAATTTCTTGGAAAGAATTCGCTGCCTTAGCAATAGTTCCTGCACAAAAAAATGACAAAAAAAGCCGAAAAACCGCTAATTATAGCGGTTTTAAACGAGATGACAATACCCATGTATAAATAAGTTGTTTTAAGT
>JBLNDC010000315.1:0-3074 GCA_050261255.1 Bacteroidota bacterium | reverse complement strand
TGCCGACCTTGGTGGTAATCGTCAGATAGCCGGGATTTGTGGTCAAACTCCATGAAGCTTTGTCTTCCCGGATCCAATGCCACTCTTGGGACAGTTCCGGTTTGTCAAAATCCTCCGTATGTTTCCCGGAACCGGCAGTCACGGAAGTAATCCAAGTAATACAGACCATTGGAATAAGCAACCACAACCAGTGAAATTTTCCCATTATACCCCCTCCATATTCCCTCCAAAAGCTTTAACGATTAATTCCCGACAATTGAATGCTTCTCAAGAAAAATTTATTGGCGATAAATAACAGAATAATCATTGGTGCCGTGGCAATCATAACCGCAGCCATCATAGCATTCCAGTTGACAACCCGCATTAAGCGGAAATCTGATAAGCCGAGCGCCAGTGTTTTAAATTGCGGGCTTTGGGTGACAACTAATGGCCATAATAGGGAATTCCATTGGCTTTGAATGGTCATTAGGGCAAAAGTCGCTATGGCCGGTGCGGTTAAGGGAGCCATAATTCGAAACCAAATTTGAAAATAGCCTGCCCCATCAATGGTTGCCGATTCAAATAGTTCCCGGGGCAGAGTCAAATAAAACTGCCGCAATAAAAAGGTGCCAAAAGCATTCCCAAAAAGGAACGGCATGATTAGGGCATAATAACTATTGGCCCATCCAAATTTGATTACAGTGATATAAGAGGGGATAATCGTTACTGAGATAGGAATCATCAGTGTCGTAATATATAAAAAGAACAAAAAGTCTCTTCCCGGAAATTTCAATTGACCGAATGCGAAACCGGCCATCGAACATGCAATTACCGATCCCAGGGTGATACATAAGACAATAATCACAGTATTCAGGAAGTAAAGTCCCATGCTGGACTCGGTTAGGGCTTTGATATAACCTTCTATGGTAAATTGATGGGGAATAAGATTATATCCGGCAAAACTTTCGCCATTTGTCTTAAAAGACGTGCTAAGTTCCCAAATTATCGGAAATATGAATACGAGCAAAAAGAAAATAATCCCTAGATAAGTGAAGAGTTTTAAAATTCTTTTTGTACCCGCTGTTTTCATAAGCAATCCTCCCTTTTGGGAAAATTAAACCTGGTCGTAATTTACCCGTGACCCTATGTATTTGAAGGTAATAAAAGTTAACAGAGCAATCAAGACAAATAAAATTACGCCCATGGCGCAAGCTTCACCCATCTGAAAATACGAAAATGCTTTACGATAAAGTAAGAGATTAAAATATAAATTGACATTACCGGGGCCACCATTGGTCAACGCAAATGGGAGATCAAAAATTTGAAGTGTCCCAATCATATTGATCACGACATCATAGAAGAAAACCGGACTTATCATGGGAAACGTGATTTTCCAAAACCGGACCCAGGCACTAGCGCCATCCACCAATGCCGCTTCATACAATTCTCCCGGTACGTTTTGGAGGGCGGCCAATAACAGTACAATATGCATCCCCAAATAACTCCAGATGTTCACAAACATAACCGCAAAAAAGGCAACCGTTGGATTATTCAACCACCGGACTCCTTGGAAACCAAAACTGGTGATGATATGATTCAAAATTCCAAATGAATAATTATAGATCCATTGCCAGACCAGTGCATGGGCAATCGGCATGCAAACCCAAGGTAAAAGAAATAGGGTACGGAAAAGATTTAAACCTTTCAATTTCTGATTGAGTATCAAAGCGATTCCCAGTGCAATAAAGCATTGAATCGGAACATTCAGCACCGTAAACAAGATAGTTTGTTTTAGAGAATCCCAGGATGAGGGGGAAGCAAATATGTTTTTATAATTAAGCCAACCAACCCATTTTAATGGATTTACCAAGTCCCAATCGCTAAAAGAAAGCGCGATGGTAGCAATGATCGGCGCTAATGCGAAAACAAAAAAACCTAAAAAATTGGGGGCGATAAACAAATAACCTGCTAACGTTTGACGAAAACGTTGTTGTTTTTTAGTCTTCTTTTTAGGCTGAAGTAGTCCCTGTTTCTGACATAATTCCAGTTCCGGATTCTCCATGGCTAGCCTCCATCCCAACAACTTTGATAAGAAAAGCGGGAAAACCGCCTGTTTTAGAGGTTTTCCCGCTAATTAAGCTTAATTTATTTTACAATAAGTAATGGAGTAACTTCGGCTCTGATATTTGCCGTTGCCTCTTTAACAGTTTCCGCTCCGGAAGCGGCGGCATTCAACTCACGTTGGATGACATCCCACATTTGTGCCCAATTGACATGCATCGGATATTCACCGGTCTTACCGGCGGCTTCATCAAAGTAATATTGGATATGGGCCGGCCCTTTTTCTTTCGTGGCGGCCATATAAACCGGAACAATCGACTTAACAGACGGGAAGCAACATCCGTATCCGGCAATAATCTTTTGACCTTGAGGGCCATCCATCCATTTAACTAATTTCCAGGCAGCATCCGGATATTTTGTTTTGGCAGCAATGATATGAGCCAAACCGTTAAAGGCGCTAATCCGGCCGGCAGGTCCCGCCGGTAGCGGCGCAACATCCCATCCAAATTTGACGCTGGAACGCGCCGCGCCTAACATCCAGGAGCCGCACGGATAAATAGCAATCTTCTTTGCATTGAAAAGATCCCAAGCCCCACCGGCGAAACTTGAATTGTCGGTTTGCGGTGCCACACCGTATTTATTGGTCAAATCAAAATAGAATTGGAGCGCTTCCACTGCTTTCGGATCATCCAAGGTGAACTTGGTGCCGAATGGTTTATCCAAAACACCGGATCCAGGGGTACCGTTCATCCAAACATAGTTAATCCAACCGGTTTGAATTTCCCCGGCATTGTTACCGGCAATACCGTAACGGACGATCTTGGTTTTATCAAATCCGTCTTCGGCAGCATTCTTGCCATTGGCATCAACGGTTAATTTTTTCAGGTCTTGAAGAAAACTCCCACCGTCTTTACCATTCCAAGTCCATTTTTCAGGAGCAGTGATACCGGCTTGAGCAAACATATCTTTATTGTACATATAGCAGATAGTATCCCAATCTTTGGCCAACCCAAATTGTTTACCCTTGTAATTCC
>JBLNDC010000314.1:0-7556 GCA_050261255.1 Bacteroidota bacterium | reverse complement strand
ACAGCGCAAACCGGGATCGCTTGAGCGATTACATCATTAACGATGGTTTCAATCTGGCGCAATTTTGCTTCGGGAACCTTCTCAAAATGGCTGAAATCAAAGCGCAACCGCTCCGGAGTGACTAAAGAACCCGATTGATTAACATGCGCTCCCAAAACTTTTCTTAACGCGGCTTGTAACAGATGGGTCGCCGAATGGTTACAGGCTGTGTCGCGGCGCCTATTCCTGTCTACTATTAAGGTATACCGGCCCTCCTTGGGAAATTTACCGGCTTTTTTTACCAGATGGACGATGCGGTCATTCTGGCGGACGGTATCCTCTACCTGATAAACAGTTCCGCCAATTTCAATGGTTCCGGTGTCTCCCACCTGCCCACCGGATTCACCGTAAAAAGGTGTCTCATTAAAAACTAAATGCCAGTGGTTTTCATCCTCGCCAATCATACAAAGTTCGGCTTGACCGGAAAGTCCTTCATAACCAAGGAACCGAGAATGAGGTATTTCCTTGACCGTCTCCCACTTGGTCAAATCATCGCTCATCACGAACTTACCGCTTTCTCTGGCTTTGGTCCGTTGTTTTTCCATCTCCTGGTTAAATTCATCGATATCAATGGTTAATCCCTTTTCTTCAGCCATCAATTGGGTCAAATCCAGGGGAAAACCATAAGTGTCATAGAGTTTGAAGGCGTCAACTCCCTTGATGGTGCTTGTGCCTTGTTCTTTCAACCGGTCGGCGATCTCCTCAAAAAGCTCGATCCCATTATCGAGGGTCCGGTTAAAGCCTTCTTCCTCAGCTTTAATCACCATCGCGCAGTGATTTTGTTTCTCCTTTATCTCAGGGTAAGCATCCCCCATGGCTTTCACTAAATAAGGCATCACCTGGTAAAGGAAAGGTTCCTCCATTCCCAGGGTCCGCCCGAACCGGGCCGCCCGCCGTAAAATCCGGCGTAAAACATAACCCCGGCCTTCGTTGGAAAGAATCGCTCCGTCGGCTATGGCGAAGGTCAAAGACCGGATATGATCGGCAATTACCCTGAAGGCAACTTGGTTTTCGGGCTTGGCGTAACTTTGGCCGGTGACGCTTTCGATCCCTTTGATGATTTCCCGGAATAAGTCAATATCATAGTTTGAGCGTTCATTTTGCAAAACTGAAACGATCCGCTCGAAACCCATGCCGGTATCCACATGCTTAGCGGGCAGCTCTTCCAAACTCCCATCGGCTTTGCGGTTATATTGAATAAAGACCAGGTTCCAAAGCTCGATAAAACGGGCGCAACTCATATTAACGCCGCAGACGTGGCCCGGGATATGACCTTTATCGCAACGTTCCGGTCCCAGGTCAATGTGAATCTCGGAACAGGGGCCGCAAGGCCCGGTCTCCCCCATTTCCCAGAAGTTATCTTTCTCTCCGAAGCGCATGATATGATCGGGGTTGATATCGGTAACTTCGCGCCATAATTTCTCGGCTTCCTCATCAGTCTTATATACGGTCGCATAAAGCTTGTCCTTGGGAAGCTTCCAGCGTTCGGTCAGCAGCTCCCAAGCCCAGATAATAGCTTCTTTTTTATAATAATCCCCAAAAGACCAGTTGCCCAGCATTTCAAAGAAGGTATGATGATATGTATCCCTCCCGACTTCCTCTAAGTCGTTATGCTTGCCGCTTACCCTGATACATTTCTGGGAATCGGCCGCCCGTTTATAACTTCTGGTCCCGGTGCCTAAAAACACATCCTTGAACTGGTTCATCCCGGCGTTGGTAAAAATTAAAGTGGGATCGTTCTCCGGAATCAATGAAGCGCTAGGGACAATGGTGTGTCCTTTTTCTTTAAAAAACTCCAAAAATTCGGCCCGTACTTGTTTGGCTGAAATCAAAGTAATCTCTCCTCTTCATCATAACTGTTTTCATTTTAATCTAAAAAAAATTAGAGCGCAACTATTTTCATTAATCCTTTCACTTTGCTTCAAATGAAGAGTCATGACCACCCGCATAGCGCAGGTAATCTTATTTTCAAAATCAAGGTATAAAATAGGAAACTTAGGAAGATAATACTAACGGCAGAAATTTTTTCTACTTGAGGGAATTGCATATTGCCTAATTACGAATTATGCGATTCCTTAACTTTTGACTAGTTCAAATTAATAAGGAGGATTACTATGTTGACCAATGAAACTAATACCATCTTAACGGAAACAACTGATGCTCCCATTGCTAAAACTATCATCGACGAAGAGGAATTTTTTGAAAGAACCTTGTTTCAAGATGTCTTAGAAATGAAATCGATTCGCATGGTCTCCGAAGCGACCGCCACTGAGTTAGGAAAACTCCAGGACCAAGTTTACCGCAATATATTCAACCTCTATCAAAAGGTCCGCGGCGTTACGGTGCCCGAAGATGCGGATGCCGATGATGTTTTTGTTGTTTTCGAGCTCTTCTTCAAACATTATTACCAAAACTTCCGCAAGGCCATGGAAAACTTGATCACTGCCTCCAAATCACCGGTGAAGATCGCCTATGTCCTCGGCCAAAAAACCGATCAAATGATTGCCGCGTTGGATTCGGTGGTTAAAGAGATCGAAAAAGAATTGAACTGAGTGAAACCAACTCTTAAATAAGAACAAAGGAGCTTTTAACTCCTTTGTTCTTATTTTAAACGCTTCTTAATTACTCTTAGTAAATCTTAGGCCCAATTTATAACCCTTTAATCCCAATAGTCTATCAATATAATGTTTCGGAAAGATTACTCCGAAATTATGATGCTTGCTCATTTATCGGCAGCATAAATTTGAAATTCTGGCGGATCGGCTAAGTGTTTTTTCACGGTACAAAGATTAGCCGCCCTTACAACCGCTTCCCGGTATTGCTTAGGAAAATCAGCCGGCAATTTTAGTTCGATCGTTATTTTACCGATTAGGCCTTTGGCTTGGTTTCGCTCAGTGCTTAGGATCAATTCAATATCCTGATATGGGATATTCCTCTCTCGGCAGAAATTGAGCACATAAAAACCAGCGCAGGTTCCGATGGAGCTTATAAAAAGGTCGAATGGCGAAGGAGCTGAATTTTCTCCACCTTCGGCTTCCGGTTGATCGGTTCTGATGGTAAACCCTTTATAAAAGGCATCAACTCTTTGCCCGCCCGGAAATCTGATCTCCACTCATATTTCCCCTTTCCGCAACTTCTTAATTACTATTAGCTTATACCTAAAAATTGGGTAATATGTTTTGAATTGAAACTAAAAAACCCGTTCTACTAAAAACGAATTTCCTTGAACGACTGATATACTATCTAGAAAATAACACACGATTAATGTATTTAACCGCTAATACACGCGAATTGAAGCTAATTAATCTCTGGTATCTTAAAGGTTTTATTTGCGTTTATTAGTGTTCATTAGCGGTTCCATTGGATTATAGTATTTTCATCCTTTAACGTGCCCCGGCTAGCCGGGGTGGGCGACTACCTAGAAAATAATAAGCCGATTAAAGATTTAACCGCTAATAACGCGAATTTACGCCAATTAATCTCTTGTATCTTAAGGTTTTATTCGCGTTTATTAGTGTTCATTAGCGGTTTCGGTGAATTACAAATATTTTTATCCTTTCGCTTGCCCCGGCCCGCCGTGGTAGGGGACTACCTAAAATACTCCACTCCAGCCTCGAAGATCTTCTGGTCCTTATCTCCTGGCACATTCTGGTAAAGATTGTTCCCAATCCGTTCCGAATGGCCCATCTTGCCCAAGACTCTCCCATCGGGGCTGGTTATTCCTTCAATCGCATCCACTGAGCCGTTAGGATTATACCGCAAATCGTAGCTGGGATTCCCGGTCAGATCCACATATTGGGTAGCGATCTGCCCGTTTTTGGCTAATTCGGCGATGACCTCCCGGTCGGCCACAAACCGGCCTTCACCGTGGGATACGGGTATGGTGTGGACCTCGCCCACCTGCACCTTGCCCAACCAAGGGGAAAGGTTCGACGCTACTCTGGTCCGGACCAGGCAGGATACGTGCCGCCCGATGTTGTTATAGGTTAAAGTTGGAGAATCAGGGGTGATCTCCCGAATCTCGCCATACGGGACTAAACCCAGCTTGATCAAGGCCTGAAATCCGTTGCAGATCCCCAATATCAAGCCGTCCCGCTCTTTTAATAATTTCATCACCGCCTCTTTGACTCTCGGGTTTCGAAAAGCGGTGGCGATAAATTTCCCGGACCCGTCCGGTTCGTCGCCGGCGCTAAAACCGCCGGGGATCATGATGATCTGAGAGTTATTAATTTTAGCGACCATTTGCTCAAGAGATTCTTCAATATCGGCGGCGGTCAAATTCCGGAAGACCAATGTCTCCACGAGGCCTCCGGCCCTTTCAAATGCTTTCCGAGTATCGTATTCACAGTTGGTCCCGGGAAATACCGGCAAGAAAATCCGGGGTTTTCCAATACCCGCTCTGGCTTTGAGCGGTTGTTTCCGCTCGTGATTATAAACTTGCGGTGCTCCGGAAACAGTCTCGACCTTAGTCGGGAAGATCTTTTCCAACGGCGCCTCCCATTCCTCTAAAGCCTCGGACAGATTAATAACAGTCCCCATAAAATCAATCTCCGGTTCAAACTGAGTGATTCCCAGTATTCGATGATTCAGACCTTTCAAAAGTTGCGCCAGATCTTCTCCGGCCGGTATTTCCAAGACCAACGAGCCGTATTCCGGAAGGAACAGCCTATCGGGTTCGATCGGGGCGGTGAATTTAAACCCAATCAGATTGCCAAAACACATTTTGGTAACCGCCTCGGCTAAACCGCCATCACGGACCGAGTGAGCCGCCAGGACTTTGCCTTGATTGATTAAATCATAGACCGTCCGGTAGTTACGATCCAGTTCTTCGAAATCGGGAAGTAGATAGCTGTCTTTATTCAGCCGCAGCCAAACCACACTGCTCCCGGCTTCCTTAAACTCGGGAGAGATTGTTTTGGTCACATCCACAGTATTCAGGGCAAAGGAGACTAAGGTCGGCGGGACGGAAAGATCCTTAAACGTCCCGGACATGCTGTCCTTACCGCCGATGGCCGGGATCCCCAGTTTCAACTGAGCGTAATAAGCGCCTAATAAGGCGGCGAAGGGCTTGCCCCATTTTTCCGGAGCTTTACCCAATTTTTCAAAGTACTCTTGCAGCGTTAACCGGATTTTCCGGTAATCGCCACCGGCGGCCACAATTTTAGCCACTGATTCAACTACGGCATAAAGTCCGCCATGGAAGGGGCTCCATTTACCGATGACTGGGTTGTACCCGTAAGCCATCGCCGTTCCTGTAGTGGTATCGCCTTCCAAGACCGGTAACTTGGCCACCATCGCCTCCACCGGAGTAAGCTGGTGTTTGCCGCCGAATGGCATTAAAACCGTTCCCGCGCCGATAGTACTGTCGAAACGTTCATTCAGCCCTTTTTGGCTGCAGCTATTGAGCCGTCCCAAATTGGCGAGCCATGCTTCCTTCGCATTCGGCAGCTTCGCTTGGACCGCGGCAGGAACTGCATCTAACGGGTTCCCGGCTTCTCCTGGGCTATTCACCACGGCTGTTGCCCTTTGTTGCACCCCATTGGTGTCTAAAAACTCCCGGCTAATGTCGACGATGGTCTGGCCCCGCCAAAACATTTTCAGCCCGGGCTCCGCAGTCACTTTGGCCACCACTGTGGTCTCCAAATTCTCGAAGGCTGCAGCCTTGCAAAACGCCTCAACCTGTTCCGGAGCTATTAAAACCGCCATCCGTTCCTGAGACTCGGAGATGGCCAGCTCGGTCCCGTCCAGTCCTTCATATTTCTTGGGAACGGCGTCCAAATTAATCTCCAGCCCCGGGGCCAACTCGCCGATGGCCACCGAGACCCCGCCGGCCCCAAAGTCATTACATTTCTTAATCATTCGGCTAATCTCCGGATTCCGGAATAAACGTTGAATCTTCCGTTCGGTAGGCGGGTTCCCCTTCTGCACTTCCGATCCGCAAGTTTGAAGCGACTCTTCGTTATGCTCCTTCGAGGAACCGGTAGCCCCGCCACAGCCGTCCCGGCCGGTGCGTCCGCCTAACAAAATGATAATATCCCCCGGTTTCTCCTTGGCCCGGACCACGTTTTTCCTGGGTGCCGCCCCGATCACCGCGCCGATCTCCATCCGTTTGGCGACAAAATCCGGGTCATAAACCTCCGCTACTTGGCCGGTGGCCAGTCCAATCTGATTGCCGTAAGAACTAAACCCGGCCGCCGCCCCGGTGGTGATCTTCCGCTGGGGCAATTTACCGGGCAAGGTATCGTCAATCCGGGCCCGGGGATCGGCGCTCCCGGTCACCCGCATGGCATGGTAAACATATGATCTTCCCGAAAGGGGGTCGCGGATAGCCCCTCCCAAACAGGTAGCCGCTCCGCCGAAAGGTTCAATCTCCGTCGGATGGTTATGGGTCTCATTCTTGAACATTACCAGCCATTCCTCGGGTGCTCCGTTAACCATGGCGGTGACAGTAATGCTACAAGCGTTAATCTCATCCGACTCTTCCAGATCGTCCAAGCGGCCCCGTTTCCGGAACTCCTTCATGGCGATGGTCGCCAGATTCATTAAGGTTATTTCCCGGGAATCATTGCCGTACAAATATTTCCGGGACTCCAAATAACTATGATAGGCGGTCCGAATGGCTTCCGCATAGGGACCATCTTTGATTTCGATTGATTCGATTTTCGTCAAAAAAGTAGTATGCCGGCAATGGTCCGACCAGTAAGTGTCAAGGACCCGGATCTCGGTCAGGGTCGGATCGCGCCGCTCAGTTTCACGGAAATATCCTTGGCAAAAAGCCAGGTCTTCCAGGGACATAGCTAGTCCCAGCTCACTACGGAGGGCTTCCAGATCCGGTTCGGGCATTTCGCTAAAACCGTCGACCAATGGGACATCGCTCGGATACGGGGCCTCCATCGCTAAAGTCTCCGGTTTCGTTAAAGAAGCTTCCCGGGACTCCAGAGGGTTAATACAGTAATTTTTGATTTTTTGATATTCGCTTTCCGAAATATCACCGGTAAATACGATTAATTTCGCCACCCGGACCTCCGGGCGCTCCCGGTGGGCCAGGATTTGAATGCATTGAGCCGCCGAATCGGCCCGTTGGTCGTATTGGCCCGGCAGGTACTCGATGGCTAATATTCGGTCCTCAGGGTTAAAGTCCATGACTTCATCGACTACCGCATCCACGGTTGGCTCGGCGAAGATAATCTCCCGCCCTTCCCGGTACTCGGCGTCGGAAATGCCTTCAATATCGTAACGGTTGATGATTCGCACCTTTTTTAAACCGCTTATCCCTAAATTGTCCTTTAAATCCCGGTACAGACTCCGGGCTTCCACATCAAAACCGGGTTTCTTCTCCACAAATATCCGCCGGACGTTGCTCATCGTAATCCTCCGCAGTTAAGAATCGTTTTCATTTTAAAAATACATCTAAAACATTTACATTATAATACGGGATTAACGATTAGTAAAATTAATATTATTAATAGGTTTTATTAGTTATAATAATTAAAAACGTATCTCTTTTAACAGATACG
>JBLNDC010000313.1:0-3232 GCA_050261255.1 Bacteroidota bacterium | reverse complement strand
CAACCATGAACTATTTCCAATCGAAAATATCACCGACTCTTATATTTTTTGCCTTCCCCGTCCCGGCGTTTATCTCTAAAACATAATAGGCGTTTTTGACAAACCTGCCGAGTTGGTTGGGGTATTTTGTCTCAATAAAAACTACCGCCTTTTCCCGGTTCAAATAAACTAAATCAAGGGGAAACCGCATCCAAAACAGATGCGCCATTTGACAGGCACAGAGCAATAAGCCGTCAATCCCCGGCATTTCCCGGTAAAACATTAAGCCCCGTAATTTAGTTATAAAGTCGTCGGCTACCTTTACTCTGGTAAACAACAACTCATTGTCGCGATAAATATTGGTTATTCGCTCCATCCCGTCCCTTACTTCATTTTTAATACTCATGCCTCACGCCTCTTGCCTATTTATCCTCAAGCCTTGCCTCATTTCATCTTGGCGAAATTATCGATTAATTGTAAGACCCCGGGCCCCAATAAAATAATGAATAAGCAAGGGAAGATGAAAATAATCATCGGGATTAACATCTTAACCGGTGCTTTTTGAGCTCGTTCTTCAGCTTTTAAGCGTCTTCTTTCCCTTAATTGCCGCGATTGAATCCGTAAGACATTACCGATGCTTACCCCCAGTTGGTCGGCTTGAATCAGGGCTGCTGTAAAGATCTGAATGTCTTCGACTCCGGTACGGATTGAGAGCTCTCTTAATGCGTCGCGTCTGGTTTTCCCAATTCTCATTTCATTTAGGACTCTTTTAAACTCTTCCGTCAAAGGCCCTTTAGTCTTCTCGGTCATTTTTAACAAAGCTTGATCGAACCCCAAACCCGCCTCCACACTCACGGTTAGCAAGTCCAGGGCATCTGGTAAATCCGTGATTATTTTTTGTTGCCTGGATACGGCCAGCCGTTTTAATATAAAATCCGGCATAATTAAGGCCAATAAAAAAGCAGCTCCCGTATTAATCAAGCCGATTAATCGGTTGGACCCGGTTGTAAAGTATACCAACAACGGGACTCCCAATATTACCGTCATTTTGATGAATAAGTATTCTTTAACCCTTAAGTTCCATGGATGCCCGGCCGATTCCAAAAGACGTTCTGCTTGATTATTAATATTTTCCGGTGTATACTTCATTATTAAACCGGATAATTTGGCAACTAACGGCCCAAATAACCTAATGAACAAAGGACTCTCCCAATCATCCGGTTCGGTGGTGGGCAACGAAACAGCCGGTTTTAAACCTTCCAATCTTCTTCTGACCTGAACGGCCTCTGCAAACCAGGTCACGCTGATGAAATACCCTAAACCGGCAACACTGATGAAGGTCAAAATAACGGCGATTGTAACCAAAAGTCTCACCTCCATACTTGCTTCGATAAATTCATTGTCTAAATTGATTTGCAAATAATCGTAAACAATTTAGCTCGTTATTTCCAAAACGCAAGTTCAAATTCATTGGAGAAGACTAAACTTTGATGGTTATAATCTTACGAATAATCAACACTGCGGTCAGCTCAGCAGCAGCGGCATAAACCAACATCAATTTTCCCCTGGGGTCGGTGAATAATTTCATTAGATAATTTGGGTTAATCATCAATAAAAATGCCCCGATCCCCGCAGGCAGTATTCCGATGATCCATCCGGACAACCTGCCTTGAGCTGTTAAAGCCTTGACCTCGCCTTTGATGGTGATTCTTTCCCTGATGGTTTGCGAGATATTATCCAATATTTCCGAGAGATTTCCCCCAATCTGTCTTTGAATCAACATTGCTGTAACGACCAGGTCCAAATCGGCGCTGGGGACCCTCTCGGTCAGGTGTATTAAAGCTTCTTCCGTAGTTACCCCCAGGTTTATTTCCTGGATCGATCTGGCAAACTCGCTCTTAATTGGCGGCGCCATCTCTTTGGCAACCATATCGATGGCTTGCAAAAACCCATAACCTGCTTTTAAGGAGTTGGATACCATCACCAGGGCGTCACCAATTTGATTATTAAACTTGGATAATTTTTGTTGTTGTTTCAGACGAAGATAAACCAAAGGACTGATCAGGCCCATTAGCCCGGCTACAGTCATTGAAATCAGATTACGGTTCCACACAAAAATTAGAAATATTAAACCGAAAGTCAGGGCGGCTGTTAAAAAGATAAACTCGTAACCCCTTAGCGGGACATCCCCTTTTTGTAATTCCGTCTCAATCAGTTTGGTTAACTTGATACCTTCGATTTTCTTGCCGTACTTCTCTATTAAATCCCGCAAAGGACTCCGGTTCTCTCCTTCCGGCAAATCCTTATAATCTCCTTTAGTAAATTCAATGCTAAAATCAGCCGTCGCCGACTTGATATATAAGTCAATCCTTCTTTTAACATCCTCTTTGGAGCTTATCAAGTATTTCGATAAAAAAACAATCAACATAAAAACAGTCAAAAAAACCAAGCTCAGCTCTAAGAACATTCTACCACCGCCTTACCGCTTAATCATTAAGCCCCAAAAAGGTCTGGAGGCAGTTTGATTCCGGAAACCTCAAATTTCTCGAAAAACTTCGGTTTGATGCCGGTAGGCCTTAACTTCCCTAGAATCCGGCCTGCTTCATCCACCCCTTTTTGTTCAAAGACGAAGATGTCCTGCAAGGTAACTGTCTCACCCTCCATGCCCTGTACCTCAGTGATATAGGTGATTTTCCGGCTGCCGTCTTTTAAACGGGATTGTTGCACAATTAAGTCCACCGCCGAGGCAATCTGTTCCCGGATGGCTTTCGCCGGTAATTCCATCCCGGCCATGAGGACCATCGTTTCCAACCTGGTCAACATATCTCGGGGCGAATTGGCGTGCCCGGTGGTGAGCGAACCATCATGGCCGGTATTCATGGCTTGAAGCATATCCAAGGCTTCGCCGCCGCGAACCTCGCCGACTACGATGCGATCAGGCCGCATCCGCAAGGCATTCCTTACCAAATCCCGCATAGTAATGGCGCCTTTGCCTTCGATATTGGCCGGCCTGGTTTCCATAGGAACCACATGTTCCTGCCGGAGTTGAAGCTCAGCCGCATCTTCAATGGTGATAATCCGTTCATCCTCGGGAATGAATGAGGAAAGGACATTAAGGGTGGTCGTTTTCCCGCTGCCGGTCCCCCCGGAAACCACAATATTTAATTTAACTTTGACGCAGGCCTCTAAAAAGCAGGCCATTTCGGGCGTTAGAGTATTAAACCCGATCAGATCTTTAATAGTAAATGGTTCT
>JBLNDC010000312.1:0-5476 GCA_050261255.1 Bacteroidota bacterium | reverse complement strand
ATGGCGAAGGAGGCTTATTAATAATGTTGGCTGATTTAATAAAAGCAGGATTCGGCATTGCCGAAGACTACAATTGCGCGGAAACAATTTTGGCAGGGGCCAATCAAGTATATCATTTGGGTTTGGACAAGGAGGCTTTAAAACTGGCGGCCGGATTTGGCGGCGGGATGGCGATCGAAGCTGATTGTGGGGCCTTGACCGGGGCGATCATGGTTCTTGGACGGTTATACGTGAAAGAGCGGGCCCATGAGAGCGATAAGATTAGGGAACTCACCAAAGAATTAATTGAAAAGTACCGCCAGGAAATGGGCGAGACGGACTGTGCCCCTTTGAAAGCCAAATACCGTAATGAAGAAGTCAAATGCAGATTGGTAATACTAAAAGCAGCCGAGATATTAGACGCCATCGTGGCCAGGGAAGATTTAAAGTCAGTGGGAATTGACCAATAAAGCATATTCGGAAATTATAGGCAAAAGGCGCGAGGGATGAGGCATGAGTTTGGAAGTAAGCCTCCGTTGCCTCTGTCTTTAAATTTGTTCATCGCCAAAAGGAGTCCTTTATGGAAATTAAGACCGCTACTTACGAGCTGACGGCTTTTAAGCCGGAACAGTACCCCAAACACGGCTCTCCGGAGATCGCTTTTGTCGGCCGGTCCAATGTAGGGAAGTCGTCCTTGATTAACGCTTTAGTCAATCGAAAAAACCTGGCCAAGCAGTCGGTGACGCCTGGTAAGACTAGGGGCCTTAACTTTTATCATATTGACCATCGGCTCTACTTTGTCGATTTGCCGGGATACGGTTACGCTAAGGTTTCCAAGGCTGAAAAAGAGTTTTGGGGCCGAATGATCGAGACCTATTTGAATACCAGGAACCAATTAAGCATCATCATTATGTTGGTCGATATCCGACATACGCCGTCCGTCGACGACCAAACGATGTATCAATGGTTGGTCGAAGCGAAAAAACCGAATTTGGTGGTGGCCACCAAGTCGGATAAAATATCGCGCGGCCAAGTATCAAAGCGGTTGCAAGATATCCGGGCTACTTTAAAAATGAATGTGGTGGAACCGATAATACCTTTTTCAGCCCATACTAAGCAGGGGCGGGAGGAGATTTGGAATCGGATTTGGGAAATTATTAGGAATTAAATCGGCAAGTTAACGGAACCACTAATGAACGCTAATTGAGGTGTAATTCCCGTAAATTGGTGCGTGTTAGCGGTTAAAGTTTATTAATCATTCGTGATTGGAGATTCTTAGAATGGGAAAAAGTTTGGTTTTGGCCGAAAAACCGTCGGTCGGCAGGGAGATCGCCAAGGTATTGCAATGTAACCAAAAAGGAAACGGCTGTTTCATTGGGGCGAGATATGTCGTTACTTGGGCTTTGGGACACTTGGTGACTTTGGCCGATCCCGAAAAATATGATGCGAAATATAAGACCTGGAAACTGGAAGACCTGCCGATGTTGCCCGAGAAGATGGAATTGGTGGTGATCCGGGAGACTGCGAAACAGTTCGGGGTAATTAAAAATTTGATGAAACTGCCGGAGCTTGAGGAGTTAATCATCGCCACCGACGCCGGACGTGAGGGCGAGTTAGTGGCCCGTTGGATTATTATGAAAGCCGGTTGGCACAAACCCATTAAACGGCTGTGGATATCATCCCAGACCGACCGGGCTATCAAGGAAGGTTTCGCTAGTTTGAAACCGGGGAAAGAATACGAACGATTATTCGCTGCAGCCCAATGCAGAGCCGAAGCCGATTGGCTGGTGGGTTTGAATGTTACTAGGGCTCTCACTTGCAAATATAATGCTCAGCTTTCCGCCGGACGGGTCCAAACTCCCACGTTGGCGCTGGTGGTGGCGAGGGAGGAAGAGATTAAGCATTTTACACCTAAAGACTACTGGTCAGTTAATCTGAAAGTGAATGGGTTTACTTTGCAATGGCAGGATCAGAAGAGCGGTCAAACCCGGATCTTTGATAAGCAAAAGGCTGATCAGATCTTGGATAAGATTAACGGAGCAACGGGAGTAATAAGCGAAGTTAAAAAGGAGGCCAAGAAAGAACTGCCGCCGCTGGCCTATGATCTGACCGAACTACAAAGAGACGCCAACCGGAGATACGGATTCTCGGCTAAAACCACCTCTGTCATTATGCAACAACTTTATGAAGGTTACAAACTAGTTACTTACCCCCGGACCGATTCCCGGTATCTGAGCGAAGACATCGTCCCGACCTTACCGGAACGCTTGAAAACCATTACGGTAGGGCCATATTCCGAACCAGCGCGTCAGATCTTAAAATCCAAAATTACCCCCGGCAAAAGATTGGTCGATAACTCCAAAGTCACTGACCATCACGCCATTATCCCCACGGAGGAACCGGTCTATCTTTCCAAATTGAGCAGTGATGAACTTAAAGTATATGACTTAATCGTCAAACGGTTTCTGGCGGTGTTGTCAGCGCCATTTGAATATGAGCAAACCACAATTAAAATGGTAATCAATGGTGAAACCTTCTTCGCCAAAGGGAAAATCGTTAAAAATAAAGGATGGCGGGGAATTTACGAAGGCCTTGACAGCTTGGATGATGAAGGAGAGGAGCAAGAACCTGAACAATCCCTACCTCAAGTGAAGCAAGGTGATGCGTTAAAGGTTCTCGCAGCTAAAACGGTAGCTTCTAAAACTAAACCTCCTGCCAGGTATACTGAGGCCACACTCCTTTCAGCAATGGAGCATCCCGGAAAAACCATCGCCGATGATGAGCTTAGGGAAGTGCTTGAGAACACCAGCGGACTCGGGACCCCAGCTACTCGGGGGGAGATAATCGATAAATTATTCAACTCATTCTATCTCGAACGAAACGGTAAGGAAATTCATCCGACATCTAAAGGTATTCAGTTAATCGGTTTGGTTCCTCCGGAGCTAAAGTCGGCGGAGCTAACCGCCCAATGGGAGCAGCAATTGGCCGAGATCGGTAAAGGCCGGGTGGGCAGCGGCGTGTTTCTCACCAATATTCGGAGCTATGCCGCTCAGTTGGTTAGTAAAGTAAGGGGTAGTGCTCAAACCTTTCGCCATGATAACCTGACCCGTACCAAATGTCCTAACTGCGGTAAATTTTTGCTGCAAGTCAAAGGCAAGCGTGGTGAGATGTATATTTGTCAGGACCGGGAATGCGGCTACCGCCAAGGCATCTCTCAAACATCGAATGCCCGTTGTCCACAATGTCACAAGAGAATGGAGATTCGAGGCGAGGGTGAAGGGAAGCTATTTTTCTGTGCTTGCGGCTATCGTGAAAAATTGTCGGCTTTCACAAAGCGCAGAGAAGGGGAGAAAGATAAAGCGAATAAACGGGAAGTGCAACAGTTTATGCGGGAGCAAAAAGGGAATGAACCATTGAATACAGCCCTGGCTGATGCATTAGCAAAGTTAAAGAAGGATAAGACATAAGGCACAAGTGAGAAGATGCTTTGTGGTCAATGGTAACGAGTAAGACATAACTCGGATTGTTTTTTGAATATATTGTGCAATTAAAATCAAAAAAACTCCTTTCTTCTGCGATAAAATGCATATTACCAAGTTTGATTCAGGATCTGAATATTGTTGCTTTCTTACAATATTCGATTAAAAATTCAAGCGACTTGGTATCGGTGGTGAAACGTTGGATTGGAAAGAGTGCGTTCAAAGAATGATTAATTACATCGAAGAGCACCTTCAGGATGATTTAAGCCTTAACTCTGTCGCCGTTCAGGTAGGATACTCACCATACTATTGTTCCAAAGCATTTAGGAGGGAAGTGGGTATTTGCTTCAAGGACTACCTTCGTTTACGACGGATCTCCCAAGCGGCCTTGGAAATAAGGGATTCGGACCGGCGGATTCTAGATATCGCCGTCGAGTATGGTTATGGTTCTCAAGAGGCTTTTACCAGGTCATTCATTGATGCCTTCGATACTACTCCCGGGGCGTATCGTCGGGTGGCTATGCCGATCCCATTATTCCTTCGACGTAACATCAACCACCAACATAACGGAAAAGGAGTTGATTTAGGGATGCAAAAGAAGTTGATGCAAAATGTGAAAGTTTCCTTTCTACGCAAACCGGCCCGGAAGATGATCGTTTGGCATCAAGAAGGCGCAACCGATTACCATGAACTGTGTGCGATGGAAGGCGCGGAACGAATTTGGGGAACTCTCGAAAGTTTCAAAGGGACCATCGGCGGGGTAATCGCCGCCTGGATTAATGACCAAGGCAAGTCCAAGTATGTCTGGGGTGTGGAAATGCCGGCAGATTACTGCGGGCCGGTACCCGAAGGCTTTGAATGCTATTTTGCGGAGGAATGCAACTATGTAAAATTTAGTCACCCCGACGATGAACAGTCCCATGAAGCGGTAACCGAGGCAGTTTGGAATGTAAGTGAAACTTGGGATCCTAAAGAATACGGTTGGGAATGGAATGATGCCGCTAATCCGGTCTATGAAGATGACCGGGAAGATGAAGGTTATATGGTACTTAAGCCGATCAAACGAGTTTAAACACTAAAACACCCTTTGGTTTACAAGGGTGTTTTATAAAACCGGGGAAGCATTGTTTGAGAAAAAAGGACAATTTCTATGAATTTGTTGGAGTTAAATGTTAAATTGTTTAGTTCAACCAATAAATTTTAAAAATAGTCAAATACGGATTTAAAATTAAGTTTAACTGGGGAGCAGGCGAAAAACAGATATATTTGAGTAAAATCACTGGTCAACAATCAGCCCTCAATTTATGATCTTACTAGTAACTGATATCAGTCCATAAACTAATCCGGTTTTTTAACCGTAGAGTTTACTTGCGTTCTTGCATTGAAAACAGGAGGTGGAAAGACTGGTGTCAAGGCTGTTTAAAATTGTGTTTGTGTTGGCTATGGCGACGTTGTTGTTTACCGGATGTGTATTAAATACTGAATCAACAAATGTAAAAACTTCGGGATTATAGCCTACATTCTATGTTAAACAGGAATCCAGCGGTCCTATAAAAGCTGAAGCCCAAATACAGGTTGGAGGACCTTTAGGAACAGCGTTGAAAATGGCTGGCGGAGAAAAACTTTTTTGTAATGGAGTTCAACTAACACGCGACGATAGCATACTTATCGGAACTTGGTATTCTGTAAATAATGTGTCTGAAAAAGATTCTTATGTGTTTCGCTTTCAAAGAACCGATGAAGTAATAGATACGGTATTAGGAGAGTTACCGGAAAAACCGGTAATGAATCCATTGGTAGGTCCCATAACAGAAGGTAACAATCTTACCATAAATTGGAGTGGCTTACCTGCAGAGAAATTAAGTATTGAAATTTCAGCTTCAAAAAGCGGTTTTTATGCTAGTACAACTTTGGGCAATATAATTGATACTGGGAGTTATACTATTACTAACGGCCAATTAACATCTTTGCTAAACAACGCGCCCTTAGGTGATTATGATTTAAAAATTGAAGTTATC
>JBLNDC010000311.1:0-2664 GCA_050261255.1 Bacteroidota bacterium | reverse complement strand
CGCGGGCTCGCTCACCGTCACCCGCCCGCGCGCGGCCTGGCGCCAGATCAGGATGCCGCCGCCGACGGCGGTGAGGGAGAGGATCACTACCAGGGCCAGGATCTGCCGGCGCGTCAGGTACAAAGGCATCAACCCCCAGGGATAGGCTCCATCCCTGGTAAGCGGATCCGTGGCGAACCGGAAGCGAGGTGCGCGGCCGTGGGTTTGGCCGTTATATCCATAGTGTTAGTTCGATAGAAAACCGCCCGGACCTTTCGGCGGGCGGCGGGAATTGGTGTCTAATGGTAACAGCAGGATATTCACGGGGGCCGGAACAAGGCATCAGCTCCTCTCTAGTTCCCGACGATAAAGTCGGGAAAATGAGTGTTTATAAGAGAATTCGACATCCAGGTTAATTAATCAAGGAAATTGATGTTAAATATCCGAGTAACTTTATAATCTTTGTAAGAAACTGTGCATCGCCAAGCTAACACAATAATATTTTTTTCAACACAGCTCTCGATAATACTAAATATCTTAACTCTTCCTAAATTATAATTTTTAACTTCATTTACCTTTAAGTTTGTTAAAGACAGTTCCTTTATCCATAAACTTTCCCATTTAGCTGCCAGTTTTGTTTGTTCCAGATCTAATCTTTCACCCTCATCATTGCTTATAATAATAGCTTGCCCCTTAAGTAAAGATAATTCTACTTTAACTTTTTGGTCATATGTTTTTAAACTTCGATTTTTTATTTTAATAATTACATCAAACACATCAGGTTGCAATCCGAGTGAAGTATCAAACCATCGGTCCAATTCCTTACCTTGTATAGGATTGGATCGATCCGGACTAGTTGGTTTTCCAGTTATTGTATAAAAAATGTATTTAATACTTAATACTTCAATTGGATATCCATTCGAGAAAATAGAAATATGTAATGCAATAATAATACCAAGAATCAAATACCATGATTTCAAATGTATCTTCACAATTATTCTCCCTTCTCTTACGTGTTAAAAATTTATTTAAATAAGAAACCTAAACAACGATCAACGTCAAGAGTCGCGCTTGCTATATGATGTGCTAGAAAGGAATGCTATCAATGCTTGAGGTAATATAAAGCTTACAATCCCAAGTGTATGCAATATTCTTCTTGCTGGGTGAAAAGCTTGCATAGTACAGCTATTATTTCATTTTTTTTATCATGATCAATGTCAGTTACTGTAAAATAGCTTATTTATTTTGATGTACATTAAAACTTAATAATAATACCGATATCAAAAATATCCGATACATAAAAAATCTTCCTTTCTTGTGATTAGACGCTGGAAAGCGGTCTGCAATGCAAGGAAGCGATCGTGGGCGGCGACAGCAAGGCAAGACGCGGCTTCATGGTGGTCAAAAACCCGTGGCGATATCTACGAATAGCGGCCATGGTAACGGGTCGGCAAGGTCAAGATATAAGTATTCACAATGAAATTCGTGGAAGTTCATGCTTTGCTAAGTAATATTCTTTTTCAATTGGATTCTGTTGTCCTACTCTAATGGATTCGGACATTTCGATTTGACATTTTTTAATATCTCCATCATAGTAGGCTTTGACGCCGGTATAAAAGTGCGCTTGACAAAGATATCTTTTCTGTAATAATCCAGTTGATTCGCATGCGGCGCCTTTTAAATCTTTCTCTGATAAATACCCCAGAAGATATTGTGCAATTGGTCCTGGCCAATATTTTACTCTTGATGTTTTTGCTTTTTTCTTTAAATATTTCTCTGCTTTCTCCTTGTATTCCTTTAACTCCTCATTAAAGCAGGAGGCGAACCAAAGGAGTGCACCGTTTATTACTCCTCCGGCCATATCACTAAATACTATTTTTCCCGCATCCATCTCCTTAACAAGATTAAACCAATGTTCAGCGGCCTCTTTTTCTTGGCCTTTTAGCCATAAAATCATGCCAATTTGCTGTAAATACGCATCCACCCTATCAGGTATTTCTCGATTTCTAAATTCTTCGGCTTTCTTAAGATCGGCAAGTGATTCATCTAGTTTACCTATAATAAGATAAGCCCCAGCACGGCCAGCATATGGTATTGATGATGGCTTATTTTCTATTGCTTTAGTAAATAACTTTATCGCTTTGTCGATTTTTCCTTTTTGCATATATGAAAATGGATCTTCTAAAACCTCTGCCATAATCATCACCATCCCCAAAATAGATACCTGTGGTCAAAACAGCGATATCATCCGCGGTAAGCCCCCACTTTGCACACTGATTGAAGAAGTCCAAATGACAAGATCGGCGCGCCGTTCCTCTTGTGCGCGCGTATGAATAGGCGGCCATTTTCCCCTGGGCTAAAAGCCGCCGCCCAGCCCCAGGTGCTGGGCGGGATAGGTTCAAGAGGCCTCTCAGAGGCCATCGTGACAATGGCGCAAAGATCTTGACACATCGTAAACGTATACCGCTAGTCATCAATCAAATGAAGGAAGCTGGTTAATAAACGGTAGAAGTCTTGTTTCCCAAGCCGACCAAACTAGATTCAGAAGTTGATCTGGATTCATCTCATCCTCCTTGACCCAAACACGTCCACTTTCTACATGTTTTACAAATCTCCATTTATTATCAACAATATAAGCTTCTTGTATACTTTTCGCAGATGACGATAAAAGAATTATTATGCGAC
>JBLNDC010000310.1:0-7976 GCA_050261255.1 Bacteroidota bacterium | reverse complement strand
ACCGCCTGGCGGGAATTGCCCCCCGCCGATACCAAACCCGTCAGTTCGATAAAAAGGTCCTCATATACTTTGTCAATCTCGTCATCTTTTAAACAGGTTTCCTTGGCGAACTCCACATCCCGGTCGACAAAGGCCTTCAAACTGTCCCGGACCATTCTTTCGACCATTTCCGCCATTTTGGGAATATCGATTAAAGGTTTGATTAAAGGATCAGTCCCGATTCTTTGAGTGATCTCGGCGATATTGGTAGCATGGTCCGCGATCCGTTCCAGGTCGGTCACGGTTTTTAAAACGGTAGTGACTATCCTTAAGTCCCTAGCCAACGGCTGCTGCAATGCGATCAACCGGATACAGTCAGCTTCGATCCGGTCGGAAAGATCGTCAATCAAGTCGTCACCGGCAATGATTTTCTTCGCTAATGCCAGATCTTGTTTAGATAGGGCTTGCACCGCAAGGTGAATTGCTTCTTCAACCATGCTGCCCATCCGTAACATTTCCTGTTGTAGCGCGCTTAATGATTTATCAAAACCTTCCCGAGTCATCGGATTCACCTCGTGTCTTCTAACTAAAAGTATATATAAAAATCTTTATTAATACCAGCATGCTAAAAATATATATACTGTATCCATATTTTCAACCGAACCGTCCTGTTAAATAATCCTCGGTCTCTTTATGCGCCGGATTGGTCATCACTCGTTCAGTGGGGCCATATTCCACCAACCGCCCTAGGAGAAAAAAGCCGAGGTGATCCGAGATCCGGGCGGCCTGTTGCATATTATGAGTGACGATGATGATGGTATAGTCTTGTTTCAGTTCCGCGATTAAATCCTCAATCTTTCCGGTGGAGATCGGATCCAAAGCTGAGGCCGGTTCATCCATTAACAGCACTTCCGGCTCTACCGCCAGCAACCGGGCGATACACAACCGTTGTTGTTGGCCGCCGGACAACCGCAACGCCGGAGAATGCAGCCGGTCTTTGACCTCTTCCCATAAGGCCGCGCCTATCAAACTCTCCTCCACGATCTGGTTTAATCTGGTTTTATCTTTCAGGCCATGAATCCGTGGGCCAAAGGCGATATTGTCATAAATCGACATCGGAAAGGGATTGGGTTTTTGAAAAACCATCCCTACCTTCTTTCGTAAAGCCACTACATCGGTTTTTGGATCATAGACATCAGCCCCGTCCAGTTCAATCCGGCCTTCAATCTTCACCGTAGCGATTAAATCGTTCATTCGGTTTAGCGAACGGAGAAAAGTGGTTTTCCCGCATCCGGAAGGCCCGATCAACGCTGTCACCGTTTGGGGCTGGATCTCCATATTAATCCCTTTGAGTGCTTGAAATTCCCCATAAAATAAATTGAACTCTTCCGCTTTTATCTTGACATCCATTAAATTTAAGCCCCCCGATTAAGACCTCAGTTTTAGCGAAAAACGTGACATAAGAAGATTGGCTGCAGTATTAATGAGACCGATACAGATAATCAAAACGCTG
This sequence comes from Bacteroidota bacterium, assembly GCA_050261255.1. GTDB lineage: Bacteria > Bacillota > UBA4882 > UBA8346 > UBA8346 > JAAYHS01. The sequence continues at coordinate 6,484 of JBLNDC010000310.1, read as the reverse complement.
GCTGTAGCATAGGCCTTGGGCAATGACAGGCCCTCAGCGGCCAATGTATAGAGATGCAACGTCATGGGACGGGCAGAATCCATTACCGAGACGGGCAGTCGCAAAGCCCCGCCTACAGTGAGCCAGACTGCGGCCGTCTCTCCAATGGCCCGCCCTAATCCTAAGATCACTCCAGTGACTATCCCCGGCAAAGCCGCCGGGATCACCACTTTAACAATGGTCACCCACTTGGTTGCTCCCAAAGCCAAACTACCCTCACGGTAAGAATTTGGCACGGCTTTGATCCCTTCTTCGGCAGTCCGGATAATAGTCGGCAATACCATCAAAGCCAAAGTTATCGCCCCTGAAAGAATCGAAAACCCGATCCGCAGAAAGGTCACTAAAAAGGCAAAGCCAAATAAGCCAAAAATAATCGAAGGCACTCCGGCCAGAGTCTCGATGGCGAAGCGAATGATCCTGGTCGCCACCCCCTCACGGGTATACTCGGTTAAATAGATGGCCGTGCCGATCCCGATCGGAGTTGCAATTAACAATGAAACAAAAGTTAGGTAAGCTGAAGCGATAATTGTGGGATAAATACCGCCTTCCCGGCCCATCCGTCTTGGATAAGCGGTTAAAAACTCCCAATTTATCGAAGGAAGTCCTTCTTTTAAGATAAAAAAGATGATCAAAATCAGACATCCGATGGCGATCAAAGCCGTAACCCAGAGCAATCCAAAGGCTAATCCTTGTGTATATTTTACAATGCGGCGCATTAAGTCCCGACCTTCTTTCTGGAGCAGACTAAGGCGATTGAGTTGATGAGTATGATCAAACCAAATAACACAATACCAACTGCAAAGAGGGCCCCGGCATGTTCTCCCGAGGCGTAAGCCCATTCCTGGCCGATGGTTCCAGTCAAGGTAGCTCCCGGTTCCAATACGGATTTGGGAACCAACGGAGTATTCCCGGTGATCATGATCACCGCCATGGTTTCCCCGACCGCCCTTCCCATACCCAGGACCACTGCTGCGACAATCCCGGAACGGGCCGCAGGGACCAATACCTTGTAAATGGTTTGCCAATGGGTAGCTCCTAAGGCCAAGGAAGCTTCTTTATACTCCCATGGCACCGCCCGGATCGAGTCCTCCGCGACGCTGATGATCGTCGGCAGGATCATGATGCTTAAGACAATTCCGCCTGCCAGCAAACTAAAACCAAACCCACCCACCATAGCCCGGAGGAACGGGACCAAAATCACCAAACCGAAGAAGCCGTAAACCACCGATGGTATCCCGGCCAACAAATTAATCGCGGGACGCGTTATCTTGCCGATGGTTTCTGAAGCGATCTCCGCCATAAAAACGGCGCAGCCCACTCCCAGCGGCACTCCGATCACTAACGCCAATAAGGTGACATAGGCCGAACCGACGATTAGCGGTAGCATACCATAGTTGGCGGCTGTTGGCTGCCATACTTTACCCGAAAGCAATGCTGTTGGACCATACTTAAACATGACCGGCCAGCCTTCTTTTAAAACAAATAGAATAATTAATATTGCTCCGGTTACGGCTATCGAAGCTACCCCAAAAAGCAGTCCGGCGATTGTTTGCTCTCTTTGGGTTGTCCTTTCCCGGTTGGTCATTGAAACCTCCGTTTATCATACAAAGTCTATAAAAACGATAAACTATTCACATTAAGCGGCTTTAAAGTGAATATTAAGCCTATATTAAGATGTTGTTATTTATCAATTACTTCCTTCAATCTAAATTAAAATCCCCAGTTCGAAAGGGGTATTCCAAAATATCAATGGTTTTGCGCCTTAATGTTCCCAAAGTGATTCAACTTCTATTTCTTAAGGAAACGAAAAAGTTATTTGGATCGCCAAACTTAATTAATTTCTCCTTAATCGAACCTTAATCTAAGTTCTCATTTTTTCTTAATATATCAGTGTTATTTTAAAAACCAGATACTTATCAAAGGAGGATCTTATAATGAAAAAGGGTTTTCTAGTAGTGGCGCTCTTTTCAGTTTTAACGTTAGTCGCAGTTGCTTATGGGGCCTCATTAATCGGAGCGGTTCAAATTGTCGGTTCCACATCGGTCCAACCTTTGGCTGAAGAATTAGCCCAAGCCTTCATGGCCAAAAATTCGGGAGTTAAGATTTTCGTTCAAGGTGGGGGCTCCGGCGCTGGTATTACCGCTGCCATTAACGGTACAGCCAATATCGGTAACAGTTCTCGCGAATTAAAGCCTGAAGAAGCTGCTGCCGGGATCCATAAAACAGTAATAGCGAAAGACTGTATTGTGATAATCGTTCATCCGTCCAATTCCGTTAACAATTTGACCGTGGAACAGATTCAAAAGATTTATCTCGGGGAAATATCCAACTGGAAAGAGGTAGGCGGGCCCAACCTGAATATTGCTTTGGTCAACCGCGAAGCCAGCTCGGGAACCAGGGGAGCTTTTGAGGAATTGGTTATGGGTAAAATGGCTGGTAAAATCAGTAACAAATCATTGGTTCAAGCCTCAACCGGCGCGGTCCAGCAAACGGTGGCGGTTACCAAAGAAGCCATCGGTTATATCTCCCTCGGTTCTTTAGACCCTAAGGCTGTCAAAGCGCTTCGGGTAAATGGTGTTGCCGCTACCGAACGGAATGTTTCCAATAAGACTTACCAATTATGGCGTCCTTTCTTAATGCTCACCAAGGCCGCGCCTAATGGAGTAACCAAAGCTTTTCTCGACTGGGTCCTAAGTCCGGAAGGCCAAAAAATCGTCGCGCGCGATTTCATTCCCGTAAAATAAAGTAGCTCATATTGATATTTAGAGCTGTCCCAAACTAAATTGAGACAGCTCTTTTACTCTCCATCGACATGGAATATAAACCAACATTCCCCTTTTAGTACCGGATTGCCGGAATAATCCTTGGTTATTCCCTTTAACTCTAAGATATATGAATCACCCATTGCATAACTCCTCTCGTTGCCTCATTTTCCCTAAACCGGTATCAATCGAAAATGATAATAATAAGGGAATGAACACGAAAAAGGGCCGGTTAATCCCGGCCCTAAAATTTCGGGATTACTTTACAGTCTTCCCAAAAACCATCGAGTCTGAGAGGTACATATAGAATTGGCCTTTATTGCTCTCCCTGCGAAATACCATTTTAGCTCCTGCAGCTTTTTCGACAACTTTAGCCACAGCATCCATATCCTTTAGATTTATCTTCTTTTCAACAGCCAACTTGGCCAATTCCACACTAGCGGTAGAATGTAAATATCCGGTCGCTACCGGCCAAGTTCCAAAACGGCCGGCACCACCCCGTTTGACAATTTCACCATTGATTGCTTTAGAGATCGCTGTGAAGTTACCTTTCATTTCATCGGTGATCTTCAAACCTAAAGCTCCCGGATAACCATGGGTCGGGCTAGGGCAGCATTGTTCGGGGAAGATCGCTCCGGTTTTCAAGGTCGCCATGATCAACGGCTCCTGCATCGCGCAGTTGGTTGAAAAGACTGCGATATCCTTGCCATATGTAGCGACTTGGCGAGGAACATCTTCTAAAATAAACTGTTGGGCAGCGGGGACCCCGCCTTCACCCATTGGGTCCGGAGCGGTGACGAAGACGAATTCCATACCGAGTTTATCACATTCGGCTTTCATTAGATCCCGGCGTTCCGCCAATTGAACCATTGACATATGGCGTGGGAATGAATAATGCAAGAATTTTTTGGCTCCGAGTTCCTTGGCCAATTGCGGTATGGACTTACCCCGGGAAGGATTATCCGGAATCAATGCAACATCGGCATATTGTTCAACCATCGGCGGGTCTTCGTGCGGTTCTCCTACAATGAAAATCATATCCGGCCCGGTCTCCTTGACCTTACGGCTCGCGGCGATGGTCCCGGGCACACCTTGGTTGATGACGATCGCTTTGACATTCCGATTCGCAGCTAACCCGGTAATCTGGGCAATAAACGTCTCCTGTCCCTACATGAAATTGTCCGGGTATGTAACATGCTTAAACAGGTCCGGATACTTCTTAATGGCAGCTTCGGCTCCTCTATACTCATCTTCATTTTGGGATACTGTGCCGGTGGCGATGCCAATTTTGTAACTGGTTTTTGATAAAGCGGCGGTCGCCAGAGAAACAACCAATAATAGGATAGCTAGTAAGTAAAGTACTTTTTTTAACATAAAATTAAACCTTCTTTAATGTAATTGTAACTTAATTATTTTTCTTCCCAATTCATGAATATCCTTCCTAAAATGATTAGAAAAGCCGGACTTGACAAAGTAAAAACACTTAATATTTAATAATGGGTCGAAAATTTTTCCCATCGAATAAGCCCCGGTCCGATATTTTCAGTTCCGGAATCACCAGTAAAGTCATAAAAGACATTGTCATGAACGGGTCCTTAAGTTTCGAACCCAACTCCTTAGCCCTGGCGGCGATTCGTTGATAATCCTTTGCTACTTTGTAACCGTCCTCGGTACTCATTAAACCAGCCACCGGAAGGGGCAATATTTCTTCCCTACCATCCCCAACAACCCCCAAGCCACCCTTATGTCTAATGATTAAATTTACCGCTCGTGCTAAATCTTCATCGGATACTCCTACAGCCACAATGTTATGGGAATCGTGGGCTACCGAGGAGGCGATCGCTCCTTTCTGGAGACCGAAATTCTTGATAAATCCCACCGCCGGAGAGACCTCACGGTAGCGATTGACCACTGTTATTTTTAAAAGATCCCGTTCCGGATCGGATATTATATAGCCCTCTTCCACTTTCGGTTCAGTTTTTAACCAACCGGTGACGAGTTCGCCATCGATCACCTCGATGACGTCAATTTCTGTTTGATCGGCTTTGATTCTGAAGTCAACGGGCCGTTTAGGTTTCACTTTAAAGTTATTAATGATATGGCTTTTTACCTTAGGGATAAAATGTTCGCCATCCTTAGCCACCATTACACCATTGATATAAGTTTCAAGGATCCTGAACCTTTCAAAATCATCAATCACAACCACGTCGGCCGGATCGCCTTTTTGAAGGAGGCCGACCTCCAAGCCATAATGTTGAACCGGGTTCAAGGTAGCGCATTTTAAGACTTGCATTTTATCGTAACCGTTCCTTAAAGCCTTTTTTACCAAATCATTGATATGACCCTTAAGTAAATCATCAGGATGCTTATCGTCGCAACAAAACATGCAATGATCGGGGTATCGGGGAATCAGGGCTTGTAGTTGATTGAAATTTTTGGCGGCTGTTCCTTCCCGGATTAGAATTCTCATTCCCGCCTCAATCTTCTCCAAGCCTTCTTCAAATTGAAAAGCCTCATGATCGGTGCCGATTCCGGTTTGGAGATATGTTTTCAAATCTTGCCCCGACAGACCGGGAGCATGCCCGTCGATGGGCTTATGATATTTTTGAGCCATTTCGATCTTGGCCATTACTCCCGGGTCGCCCTTGAGAACATCTGGATAATTCATCACTTCGCATAAAAACCGTAAACCATCCCTTTTAAACAAAGCCTCAATCCGTGCAGCATTCAATTCAGCGCCGGCTGTCTCAAACTCGGTGGCCGGGACACAAGCAGGAGCCCCAAAATAGAATTTAAAAGGAACTTTTATACCGTTGTTAATCATATACCGGATGCCCTTGATACCGAGGACATTGGCGATTTCATGCGGGTCGGATACCACCGCCACTGTGCCATGGACTACCGCCATCCCGGCAAATTCCGCCGGGACCAGCATCGAACTTTCAATATGGATATGGGCATCGACCAAGCCGGGGATCAAGTAATTCCCATATTCATGCTCTTCCTCGATTATATCGACGATGCTCCCACCCTTGATCACTAAAGTCCCCGGGTAAATCCGGTCTTTAATAAGATCCACAATATTTCCGGAGATCCGCTCGACCTTTACCATGTTAATTGCTCCTTTACCGTAATACGTTCCTTTCAACCAAACTCACGTCCGGTTCACTATATTATTTCAATCACATCCCAATTTTCCCTTTATTCATCCATTTGTTCTCCAAACCAACTTGCTCCTCTTCCTACTAATAATACCACCTCTAAAATCTTATTGACTTCAAAAAAATGGCATGATATATTCTTCGTATACAAATATTTTGTATGCGAACAAAAAGGAGGTGTTACCGATCGAGGTTTTAAACCCGCCTCTATTTTGTCTGATTATTAAAAATACCTGGCAAAAATTAAGCCGCTATTACAATCAACGCCTTTCCAAATGTGATTTGACAGTTCCTAAAGCCCTATTATTATTAGAAATCCCCCCTGACATTGGCCGAACCCCCGGATTTTTAGCCAATCGCCTTGATCTGGAAAACTCCAGCATGACTGGGCTCCTGGATCGTCTGGAAAAAAAAGGACTGATCGTTCGTAAACCAAATCCTGATGATCGGCGTGGATTCTTGATCTACTTGACAACCACAGGTATTAAAGCCCGGGATACTATTAAATCTCTGGTAGAGGAG
>JBLNDC010000309.1:0-3094 GCA_050261255.1 Bacteroidota bacterium | reverse complement strand
AATATGCCGATATTGTCAAGATCTCAGAAACGGAGCTGGAACTGCTTACCGGAACTAGCGATTTAGAGAAGGGTTCAGCCCTTTTGTTTAACCAGGGAATCAGTGCCGTCTTAATTACACTGGGGCCTGGAGGATGTTATTTCCGTTATTATGGTGGAACCGGCAGAGTTAGCGCTTATGACGTTAAAGTTGTCGATACAACCGGGGCTGGGGATGCTTTTTTGGGTGGACTGCTATATTGGCTAAGCGGAATGTCACTCCAGGAGATTTGCCGGCTTGAAATGGCTCAATTTCGAAGTATAGTTGAGTTTGCTAATGCGACGGGCGCTTTGGCTACTACCAAAAAGGGAGCGATACCGGCTATGCCAACGTTGGAACAAGTGAATCGTTGCTTAAAAACAGTACCCCCCCCTTCACCAAACCGCCAAATTCGGTGAAGGGAATTTCAGAAGGAGGCTAATATGGCAAACATGTATATAAAGAATAAATAATACCGGCCTACCAGTCATTCTAAAACACTTTCCAAGCTAAAGGCACCTCAGACCTCCGGACTCGAAGCTTCAACCTCCGGACTCGAAGCTTCAACCTCCGGACTCGGAGCTTCGACCTCCGGACTCGAAGCTTTGACCTCCGAAATCAGAGCTTTGACCTCCGGACTCGAAGCTTTAACCTTCGAACCCGGAGCTTTAACCTCCGAATCCAAAGCTATTACCTCCGGAGAATCCCAAAAACATACAGCTTAGCTCTTACGCGTAACAGCCGAACAGCCAAGAAGATTAAGCCCCGATTGGGTCATTCTCCTTTTTCTTAAATCCCGGGAAACGCGCCGAAAATCCAACCGGGGGTAAGGATCATTCTTCAAACAGCGGAAGACGTTCAAATGCTTTAAAAAATGTATTTTCCGATACGTTACACGAAATCTTGGAAGCCAGGATGGCTATTGCTTTCGCTTAAATAAACAAAAAAGATAAAACACTCGCCTTATCAGCTTGCCACTCTTGTTCCCAACTCTAAGAAAAGTTTTGGCGAACCCGAAAAAATACGCGCCGAGCGGAATTTATATTGTGCGTATTCATGGTGCTTTTGTTAATTTTCTTGATTTGTCCCCGGATATTCAGAATGATATTATCAAAAGACTGGATTTGGAATCTACAGCTATATAAAAAAAGTGTAGCTCAAACTTCGCACATTAGAAATGCGTAAGATTTTAAGAAGTTGAATTTTTTCTTGTTGGGTACTCACGACATGCTCATAAAGCATAATTACGGTAGTAGTCCTTCCTACATATAATAATATATATTATCTTAAGGAGTGCTAATTATGCGGAAAGAAAGCTTTATTAGCTCATACCGTGAAAATTATGCGTACAGTTTAGGAATACAAGCCTATATATATGGATATCCCCTTGTTTTAATGGAAAGGACAAGGCAAGTGCAAACAATATTAAATCCGTCAATTCAACCGGCGCTTATTGCGTCCAATGTGTTGTTTTATAAATCAATCGACCCGGAGTTCAGAGATGTAGTAACGCCCAATGTTGATACTGTTTATTGCTCTGCCTGGTTTGACCTTTCTCAAAATCCTGTTGTTCTAAATGCTCCCGATACCAATGACAGGTACTATGTAATGCAAATCATGGATGCATATTCAAATACCTTTTCCAGCATAGGGCGCCGCACCTCAGGAACGAAAGCCGAAAAGTTTGCCATCGTAGGGCCGGATTGGAAAGGTGTTTCGCCTTCAGGGTTAAGAGCAGTTAAATCCCCCACAAACACTGCATGGCTAGTAGGCCGCGTTCTTTCAAAAGGCAAGGATGATATAGATGAAGCCACAAGAATACTAAAGCAATTCACGCTGACCTCGTTGGATGGCAGTAACATCCCATATATCATAAAACCTGCGAACAAACTGCTCTTGGATAACAAGGTTGAAGACCTAAGCGCCTTGGATTTCTTCAAAACTATGACAGACTTAATGATTCTGAACCCTACTACTGGCAATGAATCCTTTGAGAAACAATTTGAGCATATCGGTATTAACCGGACCTACGGCTTTGATGCCGGCAAATTAGATCCGGATACTATTGCGGGTCTAAATCGGGCGGCAACAGATGCATTTGTGATAATTTCAAATAGTCTGGAAGCAGTAAACCCCCGATTAAGTAATGGGTGGATGATAATTACGGGCATGGGCGATTATGGAGACGAATTCCTGAAAAGGGCTCTTGTCGCTTATATGGGACTTGGGGCAAATGTGGATGAAGAAGCCACTTGTCCCAGAACTTTTACCGATGACCAGGGAAATCAGCTGAATGGGAAGTATAACTACGTTTTGCGTTTTAATAAAGACCAGCTGCCCCCGGTAGAAGCTTTTTGGTCGGTAACAATGTATGACCAGGATCTCTATTTAGTTCCAAATGATATTGAACGATATGCCATTGCGGATTACACCCCAGGGCTTGAGTATAATGATGATGGCTCACTAGATATCTATATTCAAAAGAGTCCGCCGGTAAACCATGAATCTAATTGGCTGCCAGCGCCGGAAGACGATTTCAATTTATTGCTAAGGATGTATCAGCCCGCTGCCAAAGTATTAAACGGCACGTATGAAGTGCCGGGAGTAAAACGTGTCGGATAATAACCCTTATATATATTAGAATATTTTGGGCGCCCTGCGTAATAATTCGTAGAGTGCCTTGCTTATTTTTCACTTATTCCTCCACATCCACCGTTACGCCAGACTTGAATTCCACAGTGAATTTATTCTTGAAAAAATCCATAATTTTCAAGGGTTTTCGTATTTTAATGATCAAAATTTCTATCGTAAAGGAGCGCAGCTGCGGTATTCCAGTGTTTTTTGGACAAAGCCGACCGTCTTGTCCAGGATGTAGACCTTTACCGGCCATGAGTTTTAACTCGTGGCGGACCCAAAAGCCTTCGTTCCGCCCTTCACGGAGGAAACAAGATGGAAGGTTGTCTAATAAATATAAAACCGCGAGCTCTATTGCCCCCGGTTTTTTGTAAAAAAGGTCAAATAGTTTAATGGTTGGTGCCGAAGGTGGGATTTGAACCCACACGCTTTTAAGGGCGGC
>JBLNDC010000308.1:0-3452 GCA_050261255.1 Bacteroidota bacterium | reverse complement strand
GCTTTTTTAGTTTTAGCGGTTTTATCTTTTGACGCTACATCTTGTCGCCGTGAAACTCAATAGAGATCGACGGCGGCGATTATCAGCAAAGCGAGGGCTTATAGTGCAGGTTCGTAAAATTCTAACCGGATTACTATTAATCTTAGTATTAGTCTCGGGGGGTTCTCTCTTATCCGAATCCAGAAAGCAAGTGTTAATCATCGATATCCCCAGGCTAACTTTTGAAGATCTAAATGATACATCTTATTTAAAAGATTTTTTGAATTCCGGAGCCGTTGGTTTAGTGACTGTCCCGATAACCGATCCGGTTACGCCCGAAAAAGTTTATTTGGGATTTAATAGCGGGGCTCAGCTAAAACCTTTGCCGGAGGAGAGTTTATTAATCTTAAATACAGACGAACAATACAGGCAACTTCCAGCCGGTGAGCTATATCACTCGCTAACCGGTTATCAACCGGGGAAGAAAGGCGGGGTCCATCTGAGTCTCGCTAAGATAATTCAGCTCAATCCCGGTTCGATCAGCCAAAATATCGGCCGTTTAGGTTGGCGGCTGCACCGCAATTCCTACCGGACAGCGGCTATCGGCAATTCCGACGCCGATATTCCTAACCGGGGGGGCGCTCTTTTGCTAATGGACGAAAAAGGTCAGGTCGATTTAACGGCTTTGGGAAGGGAGACCCTTAAAATCGATCCCGATTTTCCTTTTGAAATGATTACGGATGAAGCGAAGATCCTTTCCTATTGGCAAGATTTTAAAAAAGAAGCGGATGTAATAGTAATTACTCTGGGAGACTTGGAACGGTTGGAAAAATTCGGTTTATACCTGAGCGACCAGCGCTGGAGTTTTTACCGCCGCTCGGCAATGAAACGATACGATCAACTCTTTGGACAATTACGGCCGACCATCGATTCTAATTCTATGTTAACGTTAATCTTTACCGGCGTCCCACCACAACGCAAAACCAATATTGGCGAAAAAATAATGCCGGTAGTGATCAACGGGCCCGGTTTCAAGCCCGGAATCATTTATTCCCATAGTACTCGAAAAGCCGGAGTGATTACCGAATACGACCTTCCGGCGACAATTCTGAAATTTCTGGGGATCGAGAAATCCGGCCGGTTTAACGGACAAAATTTAGAGTCGGTCCCGGGAGATTGGCGGCAAGTGGCCAATCTCCGCCCTAAATTGGTCCGAAATTATCAAATTAGATGGCCGTTGCTTACCGGATACGCCTATTTATTAATCGGCTCCCTTTTAGCCGGAGTAGCCGCCTTGATCTTTAAATGGCGTCCTATTTGTTTCACGGCTCTAACTTATACATATTGGTTATTATTGCTGATTCCGGTGGTGTTTTTAATCGAAGGAGCGTTTGATCCCTTAAGTTGGTTTGCGGTGATCGGCGGAACCTTGGCATTGGCCGCAATATTGTTGGCGGCAGCGGTTTGGACCGGCGGTAAGGATTCTTTTCGGATTCTCTCTTTAATCTCTTTCGCAACAGTGATCTTGATTGTATTCGATGGGCTTGGCAACGGGTTTTTGGAAGCCAAATCTTTTTTGGGTTATTCGATGGTGGCAGGGGCTCGTTTCTACGGGATTGGCAATGAATATCTTGGGTTTCTTTTAGGGGCTTATACGGTTTTTTTAGCCCTTAACTTTAAGTTGATTGATAATCAACAACAAAAATTTCTTTCGGCTGTAACTTGGCTGCTGGCTTTGGTGGTTGCCCACCCGAATTGCGGGGCTAATATCGGCGGCGGGAGCACGATAATACTTGGATTGGGAATTACCAATCTCCTGCTTTTGAAGAAACGAATCAATCTTCGGGAAATCGCCGGACTATTAGTGTCGTTAATCGCCTTATTGTCTTTGGTGGGTCTGTGGGACTATTGGATCAGTAAAAGCAGTATTTCTCATTTCGGACAATTATTATTCTTAATCCAAGAAGAAGGTTTTCCGGTAATCAAAGAAATGATCATCCGAAAATGGGACATGAACTGGAGACTGATTAATTATACACCTTGGTCCAAAGCTTTATTAGGCTGTTTGATCGTAATTCCGTTGCTTTATTATAAACCATCCCAAAAAATCATCGAACTCTTAAGAAAATATCCGGATCAGCTTAAAGGTTTTTTGGGTTTGGTTTTTAGTGCCATTATCGCTTTGGTGTTAAACGATTCCGGAATTGTGGCTGCGGCAATGATGTTTATTTTTGGTGGTATCTTATTACTCCTGGTGTTGTTCAAGGAACGAAACAAAAGGAGTGATTACAGTGTCAACGTCAAAGATCAAAATTGAAGAAGGATTAACCATTGAAAACCTGGTCAAGGAGTTAATTAAAACTTCCGGAGAACGGGTTATCTTGGAAGTTCCTAAAAACGCGACACTGTTAACTAACGAAATTAATTTGCGCCTTTTAAAATTCTATGCGGAAGAAGAAGAAAAGGAGATCGTCATTAATTCCGATGATCCCTTTGTAACCGGTTTGGCTCAGAAATTGGGAATCGCTACTTTAAAAGAGAATCAATTAACTTTCGCTAAGCGCCGGGCTATACCAGAGCCGGTTTATCAAAAGGCTGAAATCGAAATCGCCGCTTCTCCCGAGATCGGTGTTGAGACGGTTGGTCTAGGATGGATTCAAATGCATGGAGGATTGCAATTCGCCATCATTATCTCGTTGTTCAGTTTAATTTTAGCTAGTTGGTGGGTATTGCAACCTCGGGCAATAGTTATGGTCTACCCTAAGGAACAAACCCTCACTTTTTCAGCTGGCGCCCAAATCGGCGCTGCTTTTAACCCCCAAGAAATTTTGGCGGGCAAGATCCCTGCAAAAATTCTGGAAAAAGACAACCAGATCAAAGTTCAAACCATCACTACCGGTTCGAGAGTCGTCGGTGTAACCCCGGCTGTGGGGCGGCTTACTTTGATCAATAGCACCGGACAACCGGTAATTCTTCCTAAAGGCAGCATCGCCCTTGGCAGAGGCGGAGTCCGGTTCTTGACCGACCAGGATGTGATGGTTCCCAAGAGGCAGACGAAATTCCGAGACGGGATCGCTGTCGGCGAAGAGTATGGGCGGGCTGAAGTCAATATTACCGCCGAAAAAAAGGGAACCATCGGCAACCAACCCGCGAAGTCCATTACCGGTTTAAACGGAAAATATCAACGTTTTCTAAAAGTGATAAATGCCTCGCCTACAAAAAACGGTTCCGATAAAAAAGTGGCCGTGGTTACCCTCGCCGATGTCAAAAAAGGCGAGGAAGAAGCCAAGCGGCAGATGCAATTAGTAGGGAACGAAGAGCTTTCCAATCTAGCCGGGAAAGAATACCTTGGCCTGCCGGAATTAATCCAAACGGAGATCATCAGAGTCATGAATACGCCTGATATCGGAGCGGAGAGCGATCTGCTCCAAACCACCCTTGATTACCGAATTATTATTTTGAGTCCGTTAATT
>JBLNDC010000307.1:0-10584 GCA_050261255.1 Bacteroidota bacterium | reverse complement strand
TTTTCCTTGCTCATTAAGGAGCTTACTCAGGTCAATTCACCACTTTTAAAAAAAATGGAACTAATCTACCCATAGTTCAATAATTATTTCCCAGAAGCCTATTTGTCTACTAGCTTCTTACGCCTCCCCTCCAATTCCCGCTTGAGCAATTGATTTACCGTTCCCGGATTGGCCCTGCCTTTGGTCTCCTTCATCATCTGGCCGACTAGAAAGGCCAAAGCTTGTTCTTTTCCTTCTAAATAATCGGTTACCGACTTGGGATTGACATCGAGCACTTTAACGACTAACTTTTCTAATTCACCTAAGTCGCTTATCTGGGTTAAACCCTGTTCCGCGACGATAAATTCCGGGTCTCTCCCAGTTAAAAACATAGCTTCCAACACAGACTTGGCAGTCTTACCGTTAATCTTCCCGGCGTCGATCAACTTCAGCAATTTAGCCAATCCTTCCGGAGTCAGTTTCAGCTCATCGAATCCAAACCTTTCCCGGCCGGCCAAGCGCATTACTTCTCCCATCACCCAATTGCTGACCATTTTGGCTTCACCATAAAGACTTACCGTGGCCTCAAAAAACTCCGCCAGCGGCCGGAAGCTGCTTATTAATTCGGCGTCATATTCCGGCAGACCCCAACGATTGATGTACCTATCTTTACGGGAGTCGGGAAACTCCGGGAGGTCCCGGCGGAGCTGTTCCACCCGGTCGCGCGCAATAGTTACCTGCGGTAAATCAGGATCGGGGAAATACCGGTAATCACTGGTCTTTTCTTTGGAGCGCATGAAAACGGTGACCCATTTATTTTCATCCCAAGCACGGGTCTCTTTGGACATTTTTACGCCGTCATCCAATAGTTTCGCCTGCCGTTTCGCTTCATATTCCAAAGCCGCCTCAACCGCCCGGAATGAATTCAGATTTTTGATCTCCGCCAAAACTCCGAATTCCTTCGCTCCCTGGGGACGAAGGGATATATTAGCGTCGCAACGAAGGGAACCTTCCTCCATTTTACAATCGGAAATCTCCGTATATTGAAGTAAAGCTTTCAACTTTTCCAGGTAGGACCTTGCTTCTTGCGGCGAACGAAGATCCGGCGCGCTCACGATCTCGATTAATGGGATCCCGCACCGGTTATAGTCTTCCAGTGCATAATCGGAATCCAGGATTCCCGTTCCGGAGTGGACCGTCTTCCCGGCCTCTTCCTCTAAATGGACCCGGATGATTCCAACTCTTTTACGAATACCGGTTCCGCCCGTTGTTATTTCCAACCATCCGTTTTTACAAAACGGCAGGTCGTATTGGGAAATTTGATAAGCCTTAGGAAGGTCGGGATAAAAATACTGTTTCCGGTCAAACTTGCTGAACCTCGCAATCTCGCAGTTTAGCGCCAATCCGGCAATAATCGTATATTCCAACGCTTTCTCGTTCAATACGGGAAGCGCTCCCGGCAATCCCAAACAAACCGGACAAACCCGGCTGTTCGGTTCAGCCCCGAATTGAGTGGCGCAAGCGCAGAAGAGTTTGGAATCGGTCTTCAGCTCGACATGGACTTCCAGGCCGATTACGATCTCATAGTCGGAAAGCGGCAAGACGTTTTACTCCTTAACATTCTTGGTTAGGCATGTTGCGCGAGGCACGAGGCACGAGTATGAAAGTGATACGCTGTCGCCAAACTTCGCTTTCGCGTAAAAAAAGGGGAATGGATTTGATAGCATCAACATGAGCAGTTTCCAAATGTATTTAGAAAATTTATAGAACGGAAAAACTTGCGCCTCATGCCTCATACCTATCCCTTACATCGCTTAACCCGCAACACTCGCGCCTCATACTCAAACTAGGCTTTTGCCGGTGAAAATCGGTGGCTTGCTCAAATCCGTAGGCGGCCCGTAATAAAAGTCCCTCCTGGAAGGCGGGGGCGGTTAATTGAATCCCGATCGGCATCCCCAGGTCGAAGCCGCCCGGAATGGATATCCCAGGGATACCTGCCAAATTAGCGGTAACGGCACAAACATCGGTCAAGTACATTTCCAAAGGCTCTTTGGTTTTAGCGCCAATTTTAAAAGCGGTTGCGGGCGCGGTGGGGGTTAGGATCAGATCGCATACTTGGAAGGCGTTCTTAAAATCTCCGCAAATCTTAGACCTGGCCTTTTGAGCCTTTAGATAATAAGCTTCATAATAACCCGAACTTAATACATAAGTCCCGATCATAATTCTCCGTTTTACTTCCGGTCCAAAACCTTCGGAGCGGGTCTTTAGGAACAATTCCATCACATTGGAGACTTCTTGAGTACTCCGATGACCGTAGCGTACTCCGTCATAACGGGCCAAATTGGAGCTGGCTTCGGCCGAGGCAATAAGGTAATAGGCGGCTAAGGCGTATTCCGTGTAAGGTAGGGAAACTTCCAATACTTCGGTGCCTAGATCCTTAAATACTTGTGCGGCGTTAACCATGGCCTCCGCGACGGGGTCGGAGATACCGGCTAAGTATTCTTTGGCCAACCCGACTTTTAATCCTTTAATATTCCGTTTCATTACTTCCAAATAATTGGGAACCGGATAATTGACCGAGGTGGAATCCTGCGGATCGTACCCGGCAATCGCCTGTAGCAATAAAGCGCAATCAATCGCATCTTTGGTTATTAGGCCGACTTGATCCAAAGAAGAGGCATAAGCTACCAAGCCATAACGGGAAACCCGGCCATAGGTAGGTTTTAAACCCACAACTCCGCAATATCCGGCCGGCAGCCGGACCGAGCCTCCGGTATCGGAGCCCAAGGCCAAGATAGCCTCCCCGGCGCTGACCGCAGCAGCCGACCCTCCGCTGGAGCCTCCCGGGACCATCTCCGGATTCCAAGGATTACGAGTCGAAAAAAAGCCTGAATTTTCTGTGGACGAACCCATCGCAAATTCGTCCATATTGGTCTTACCGGTGATGAGCATCCCCTCTTGTTTAACCCGGTCAACTACAAAAGCGTCATAGGGCGGAAGATAGCTTGCCAAGATTTTCGAGGCGCAAGTGGTTCGAACTCCTTCGGTCGAAATATTATCCTTAATTGCGATCGGGATTCCGGCTAACGCCCCTATAGCCTCACCTTTGGCAATTAACCGGTCAACCAGCTCCGCTTCGGCCATTGCTTGGTCATAAGTCAAAGTTAAATAAGCTTGGATCTTGGAATCAACTTCATGAATCCTTTGGAAGACCGATTCCAATATCTCGACGGCTGTAATTTCCTTCGCCGCCAGTAAATCATGTAATTCATGGGCTGTCTTATCGTATAAAGCCAATCAAAAGACCTCCGGTTCGAACCCACCCCCGTTTCGCGTTCACCGTTCCGTGGAAAACCTTTTAACCGATTTAAGATAACTCGGAACTTTGAACTCGGAACCAGGAACCTATAAGATTTTCGGAACCTTAAAAAAGTTATCCTTTCGCTCCGGCGCGTTGGCCAATGCTTTTTCCGGGTCCAGAGACTGACCGATCCGGTCGGGACGGAGTACATTGACGACCGGAACCACATGGGCCATCGGCTCGACTCCAACTGTATCCAATTGCTCCAGTTGCGCCGCCAAACCTAAAATCCGGTTAAGTTGGCTGGTAAACTCCGTCTTTTCGGCCTCGGTCAGTTCCAGACGGGCCAATCGCGCTATTTTTTCGATTTCAGATTGAGAAAGGCTCATGTTTGCCTCAAATAGTTCCGGTTTCTAGCAACCGTTTAAATTCCGTTTCATTAAGGACTCTGACCCCAATTTCTTGGGCCTTTTGGAGCTTAGAGCCCGGTTCACTCCCGACCACAACATAGTCAGTATTTTTACTGACACTTGAAGCGGCCTTGCCGCCGTGGCTACGAATGACTTCTTCAACCTCAGATCTGCCGAAAGTAGCAAGGGTACCGGTAACTACAAGAGTCTTTCCTGCCAGAGTCTGAGGTGTTACGGGCAAAGTCGATTCGTAAGTGTTAACTCCGACCGCAGTAAGTTTTTGGATCAGCTCCCGATTATGGGGTTCTTGAAAATACTTGACTATGCTGGCTGCGATCTTTGGCCCAATAGTAGGAATTTCGGTCAACTCTTCATAGGTGGTATCCATTAATTTATCAAGCGCTCCGAAACGCGCTGCCAATTCCCGGGCCGCTCCCGCTCCCACATGCCGGATTCCCAAGCCGAACAAAAGCCGGCTCAAATTATTTCCTTTGGATTGTTCGATGGACTTTATCAAATTAGTGGCTGATTTAGCCCCGAAACGTTCCAATTTAACTAAATCCTCGTATTGCAGCCGATAAAGATCGGCTACATCATGGATTAAACCGGACTCAATCAATTGGAGGACGATGGACTCTCCCAATCCTTCGATATTCATCGCTTCCCGCGAGACAAAGTGAATAATGCCTTCCCGTAACTGCGCCGGACATGTTGCGCCGATACAACGTGCCACAGCTTCACCAGGTTCCCGGTAGATCTCCGAACCACATTCGGGGCATTGCTTCGGCAACTTGAAAACAACCTCCGCTCCGGTGCGTTCCTCAGGTAAGGAACGAACCACTTCCGGGATGACATCCCCGGCCTTTTGAATAATCACCTGGTCCCCGATACGGATGTCCTTTTCCCTGATATTATCTTCGTTATGTAATGTCGCCCGGCTGACGGTGGAACCAGCCACTCTTACCGGTTCTAAAATGGCGGTTGGAGTAACCGCCCCAGTCCGGCCTACATTTACTTCGATATTTAGCACTTTGGTCTTAACCTGCTGGGCCGGGAATTTGTAAGCGATTTTAGAACGAGGCGCCTTGGCGGTAAAACCCAAAGCAGTCTGAGCCTCGAAAGAATTTACTTTAACTACCACTCCGTCGATTTCATAGGGTAGCTCCTCACGATGGCCGGTCCAATAATCACAAAATTCAAAGACGCTTTCGATCCCTTTACAGAGTTTGGCATGGGGATTGGTCTTGAAGTTAAAGCTTTTGAGCAACTCAAATCCATCCCATTGGGTCTTAACTTCCCGCCCCTCAAGATATAGAATATCATAGAAAAAAGCGTCCAAAGGCCGGCCGGCGGTTACTTTCGGGTCTAACTGGCGCAACGAGCCTGCGGCCACATTACGGGGGTTAGCAAAAAGCGATTCCCCCCGCTTTTCCCGTTGTTGGTTCAAAGCCTCAAAATCGTTCTTTTTTAGATATACTTCGCCCCTTACCCCAAGATTTACGCCCTCCGCATTAGGTAATCGCAGCGGTATTGATTTGATAGTCTTGATATTAGCCGTCACATCTTCTCCTTCGGTTCCATCGCCTCTGGTGGCGGCTTGGGTCAAAATTCCGTTTTCATAAGTTAAAGCTACGGTTAAACCGTCTATTTTAAGTTCGGCGATATATTCAAGGACTTGGCCGTTTTTTAAACCGCGTCTGACCCGTTCGTCAAAGGCTGACAAATCATCCCTACTGAAAGCATTGTCCAGACTAAGCAAGGGTACCCGGTGCCGGACCGATTTAAAGACCGCCAATGGCGCGCCGCCTACCCGTTGAGTCGGCGAATCCGGGGTTTGCAACTCGGGATATTCCGCTTCCAAACGGATTAGTTCCCGCATCAATTGATCATATTCAGCGTCGCTAATCTCCGGCTGGTCCATGACGTAATATAAATAGTTATGTTTTTCGATTTCAACCCGTAATTCTTCCGCTTTGGTCTGGATCTCTTTGGGAATGGCCATGTTCTCCTCCAAGCTTGGTTTTCAAGTTATTCAACGTTTTTCAATCATTCGTAAAGCTTTATAATTTTTTCATTCAAATTTATAAAGTAAGAGCATCTTTGCATTCACAATCACTTCTGGCTCCTGTCTTCCCCATTCTCTTCTTTTAATACCCATATTTCCAGATCAGTTATACATCTTAACTAAAAATCCTGCCTTCATTTGTGATTGGCAAAGCTGAGAAGAAAAAAGGGGTGCTGCAAAAATTCTCATTTTGCAACAGCCCCGCTTAGCAAATCCAATATTATCTTTTTGAATATTGATGTTGATAACCTCTTGGAGGATCAACAAATATTTTAAATAAATCCTTTTGATGATCGAGTCTTTTCAACTTATTAATCAACCCATCAATTATTATGCTCTCATTTAACACTTCAACCGATGACATACCGTAAGTCAGCGCCGAGCGAAGCATCTTTCTTTTCTGGTAATTGATTAAAATCAATAAACACTGCCTATAAAATTTCCACATGTTATATAGAATAATCCGACTAAAACATTTTGTCAATCCTTGGGACAACAGGTTTATTTTATAAATCCTCCGTTAAAACCGTTAATAACTGAATTTTTAATTTCTTGTTAAAACAACAAAAAAACTAGCTCCATGAGCTAGTTAACATATAGAATGAAGTAGAATTTTTTATCTATAAATTCACATTCTTAAATCCGGATGCAAATAGCTTCAAATTGAAACTTGCTTCATCCTATTACAGCTGTAATATGTTGAATAATTAACCAAGTTTTCGAGTTTCCATGATCAATTAGCCAACACCAAAGATTTGCCTACTAATCCGCATCTCTCATAGAACGATTTGGCCCCGCTCTGCCACAAATCAGTAGCAACTTCCAAACCATGGCAATGTCTTTCACAGACTTTTTCCTTGACAAATTCGACTAACGCCTTACCGACACCGCGTCCACGAAACTCTTCGGTTACAACTAACTCTTGAATACTGGCTACCGGTCCGGAATAATGGAAGGCGTCGAAATAATACAAGGTCACAAAACCGATAATCCGGTCGTATACTGTAGCGACATAGGCCTCCCGGTCATTCGAGTTCAAAAACTTATTAAAGATACGGCTAAATTCCATTTTGCTACAAGAGGTAGCGGTTCCCGTCAGTTGCCGATACAAACGATAAACATCACGGTAGTCGCCTTCGGCCATGAGACGAATTTGCAATCCTATCGGTGATAATTTCATCAAAGTCACCTCCTTAAATTTTTTTTATTACCTCAACGTGAGCGGGGTCTCACATTGTGATCAACATTGCCTATTATTATTGAATAATTTCGTAGTAAATTTTTTATCCGCGATGTTTTTAAGCCAAATTATTGAAAAAATAATTTTTTACTGCGCTTTCCCAAGCATGGTATCTTGGAGAAAAAAGCGTAATTATTATTCATTTCATTTATAATATCGTCAATAAAAACAATTTTTTCCACTACTATTTTTAATTTTTAGGACGGCCAGTTTCTTGAATCCTGTTTCCCCATGTCTACTTTGTTAAATTGGAATTTATGCTATGAAGAGATAGCGTTAAATCATGTGCGATTATTTTCATAACGTTTTTAAATTATTGAATTTTAAAAAGTAGTTTATTACCAAACCGCATTATATTATATGACATTTTTACCCTTTTTATTCAATTAAATTACAATAATCTTACAACATTTGCTTTGGTAATACAAGTAAAAAAGCCCCCAAAAGGGGACTTTTTATTCTGATTCATTTCAACTATCCATTCCGACTATTCGGTTTCAGCGGCAGCCACCATTGCTTTACCCGCTTCGTTACGTTCAAATACTGTATCCAAATGAAAACTATGAAACTTTTTAGTCGCCAAACTAACAACCGGAACCACAATTAAAGGAATAACCATTGCAATAGTACTGATTAACGGCGCTGTTTTCTCATCTGTAAACAACAGCGAACCGCCGATTGAAAGGATCACTCCGGAAATCATTCCGGCCCAAGCCCCTGATTTAGTGGTTCCCTTCCAAAACAGTCCGTAAATATAAGGCGCTAAAAAGGCCCCGGCGATGGTGCCCCATGATAAAGCCATTAGCTTGATGATGAAATCCAGTTTAAAAATGGCGATAAGAATCGCGCAAATAATAAATACGCCGCAGAACAATCTCAGAATGCCCAAGGTATGTTTTTGATCCATTTTAGGGAAGAGTACCCCTCGAATCAGATCAATCGTAATCGCCGAACTGGAAACCAGGATTAACGACGAGAGGGTTGACATCGAAGCGGACAATACCAATAATAAAATGGCGATCAACAAATACTCAGGCATCGTTTCATTCAATAGCTGGGGTATTAAGACATTATACATGAAAGCGCCGGCCGCGTCCAACGGCACTTTATCAAAGAAGAGACGCACGGTGGAACCGACCAGATAAGCGGCGCCGGCAACTACCATTGCAAAAACCGTGGCGACAAGTGTGGCGGTTTTAATCACTTTTTCATTCTTAATGGCGTAAAACTTTTGGACCATTTGAGGCATACCCAGCGCGCCAATGCTGGTCAGGCCGACCAATCCCAGTAAACCCAGCCAATCCTCAGGAATCAGTCGGGTCAACCCAGGATCGATTGCGTTTAAACCCGATAACCAGCCGCCAACCCCTCCAACCTGAGGCTGACTGAATACATAACCGATCATTAAAACCGCACCGACCAACATGATCAATCCCTGGATAAAATCGGTGATGGCAACCGCAAAATATCCGCCCAGGATCAAGTAAACCCCGGTAATGACGATCATTACAACTAGAGATAATTGATAATCAATTTGCAACACATTTTCAAACAAGAAACCCAAACCGGTAAAGACCGAGCCGCAATAGGGAATTAAAAAGACGAAAATGATAATCGCGGCCACAATTTTAAACCATTTCGATTGATAACGGGCCTCTAAAAATTCCGGCATCGTCATGGCGTTCAATTTAACCGTCATCTCCCTGGTCCGGCGGGCCAAAAACAACCAAGCCAATAAACTACCGACCAAGGCGTTACCGATGGCGATCCAGACCACCGAAACCCCGAACCCCCAGCCCAATTTCCCGGCATAACCGATAAATACGACCGCCGAAAAATAAGTGGTCCCATAAGCAAACGCCGAGATCCAAGGCCCCACGTTTCTTCCGCCCAGGAAGAAATCATTTGAGGTCTTAGTCCGGCGCATCGCGTAGATACCTATGCCAACTAAGAGGCAGACGAAGACAGAGATCGCCAGCCAGCGAAATAAAGTTACGTCCATTGTGCATCTATCCTTCCGTTTTACTACCGTTCTACCAATACCTTGCTAATCTACCGGTAGCATAAAATAATTTTGACTTTATTCGACATTATCCCCGGCAATCCTGCTTTGAGTTTTTATTCGTCTTTTAATAAGTCCAAGTCTCCGGGTGGGTATTCATCATAATTATGGTGCAATAAGAGTACTTCTCCAGCTCCCGAAAATAAGCGACAACATCATCCCAGTGATCGGCGATGGAGTATAATTGCAATTCCAGTTCTTTCGCTTCTTTCTCTTTTCCCTGTTTTTTTAGGGCGGCAACCTTCCGCTGGAGTTCTTCCTTTTCCTTCGCAGTTAAAGGCCTCGGTTGGAGCCGGTCTTTATATTTATTGTAGATGATCCGATACATGGTTTCATAATGCTTGTCCGAGATCTTGTGATCCAACGAGAGATTGTAAAAGACTTGACCTTGAATAATATAATGGTACTTCTTTTCAATCTCCTTCATCTCCGCTTCCGTATGCCGTTTAAAGTGAACTTGGGTGATCAAGCTGTTATAGATTTTGTGTTCATTTCCTAACGATGGTTCGCGGTAAAGGACTGTAACGCCGACATCTTGAGCGTCAACGGTGATCCCGGTTTTGGCAAGCAGAATCTTAAAAACTTGGTCCTTAGGCATGACAATTCTTGAGTAGGAACCGATCTGTTTCTTATTCGCCAACTCCGGCCGGGAACCGGGGTCCGGCTTCAAACCATAAAACGCGCTGACCTTATCGATTGGGTCTTTGCTGTAAAAAATTTTAATAGTTTGATTATCCACCGCAAATATGAAGTCTTGGACCAATTCCTCCCTGGTTAACGGCGTCCAACCCGGGTAGGCGGGCAGTATGTATTTATCGGAAGCGGCGGTCTTATGAATCGATCCGAAACTCAGCAAAAAGCAAGTGATTAAAAGGATTCTAGCGGCTTTTTTCATCTTTTCACCTCAAAAAAAATTATTTAACCGGCGCCAACAGCCCCTCTAACGCTTTCCAGTCCAGATTGGCCAATACTTTTTCCGGTATCGAGTTTACGTAAATACCCGGTGTCAGCTTTGAGGGAACCTCCACTACGATAATTTGAAAAGCGGTCCGCGGTAAACTCCGGTCAAAAAATTCCTCGTTCACGGCGACCAAAGGCCGGGCATCCTTATAACCCGGTTCCGCCAATCCGGATGATATGGGGCCTCCTTTGTAAAGTTGGCGATAATGAGGATGCCATGCTTGAGAGTTCCGTTGTTCCTGGGACATGGCGGCCAACTCATCATTATAGGCTTTCTTTTGTTCCCGTTTTATTTTTAAGTTAGCCTCATAATAGATAAGGTCTTGTTTGTTTTGTTTCGCCGTGTTGTAATCGGAAATAAGCCGGTCGAGTTCTTTTTCTTCTTTCTGAATCAGGGAACGGAGATAACGCTCCCGGCTTACCGGAACAAACAGCGGCCGTTTAATGTTGGTAATTACAATTTTCTCGAACGGTGTGAGTCCCGGCGCCCGATGATAGACAGGATAACCGAATCTGTTACTGGGCGAAGCCGGCGCATACACAAAATTACCTTTTTCATCCTCACCG
>JBLNDC010000306.1:0-2804 GCA_050261255.1 Bacteroidota bacterium | reverse complement strand
AATAGGATTGCCTTTTTTATCCAGGACCTGGGCGCCGGATTGCTGCCAGATCATCCACATAGTATCGGATAAACCTGCGCTTTGGGTCGGTAACGCATAATGGAGCGGTTTGCCGTCTTTCTTTTCTGCGGTTAGTTTCTTAGCCGCCTCAAAGAACTCTGCCCAGGTTTCGATGGTGGCTAGATCGACACCAACCGATTTCCAAATGGTGTCATTATAAACGAATGCCACCTGGTTGATATCATGGGGTAGACCATAGATGTGATCGCCGTATTTTTCCCATTCCGCCCGGCTCGGCATTACGGTCTTATATACCTTGGATTTACTGGTATATTTTTCGATTGGTAATACGAAGCATTTTTTAGGGTCTGCAAATAAAATCTGCGGAGCTTCAACCCGCCACTCAATGATATCCGGAACATTTTTACCGTCCATCATTGCCGCCTGGAGCTTTTGAACAAACCCTTGCTCAGGTATAGAGACGATATCCAAATTGATATTGAATTTTTTATCAATATCCCCTTTGCGGGCTTTCCATTCATCAATATTATTTTGAGCATACGCCCACATCGTAACTTTCCTGGGGGCGGCCAAACCGACAACGGACATTATGCTAGCCAACATCACAACTGCTAGCACAGCAACTAACAATCTGCCTTTTTGGGACATCCAAAAATCCTCCTTTAATTATAATTTGGAAAGAATGGTGGAAAATAAAATCCCTCACATCATTAATATTCAATCCTGCTTGAGTGGACCAAATATTCATCCAGTCCCACCGGTACCGGACTTTAATATGTACGTTTCGGAAAGCGCCTTCCATCTTTTCGCCCGCATCGCCTCCTTTGCAATTCATATGCATTGGTACGGATTACCTGGGCAATAATACCTGACTTGTTAGGACTCCCAATTTAAAATAAACATTTCCATGAGTCTTAGCAATCCTCGGTTCGGATGATTTTGGATTCTAATACTTTCGGATGATGCCTGTCGGGGCGCGCATTATAAAGCAAGAGACAGAAGATATTCTTCTGCCTCTCGATAATTAAGGGTTATACATTCTTAACTATAAAATACACAATAGGAATATAACTTAAAGGTAGTTCGTTAGTGAATTGATTAACTGAACCCGGTTATTGACTCCGACTTTTTTATATATATTTTGAATATGCGTCTTCACCGTGGTCTCCGAGATACATAGCAACGTTCCGATATTCTTATTGGTATACCCCTGCCGCAGAAGGGCCAAGACTTCTTTCTCCCGATCGGTTAATTGTAAGGTTGCGGCAGTTCCCGATGATGAAGTAGCTTGTGGTGGTAAGTCGACATCGCCAAAGAATCTATCAACTATGTATTTTAATACGATTATATTCAGAAAAAAGTTACCTGTGGCGGAAATGAACAAGTTTTCGGGGAAGGTCTTAAAAACCGGTATTGCAGTGTGGAAAAAAATAAGGAAAAATATAGCGAAGCTACCAATATAAAAGATCCTATCTTTCAAGTTATTCACAGTTTTTATTTTAAAAATCACTACAAAGAGTGCATATACATACGCACTCCAAAGAAGCATACGATATATTTTATAACTGGTTAATGCTTCAATTGAAATCCTCTCCCCTAAAAACGCAGGGGCGGTTCCATTCCGATAGATTCCCAGAAAATACGGGACGATTATCAATGCCAATCCAATACCGAAGAGCACACTAAAAATATAGTTGATCTGCCGTCGGCAGGTTATCGCAAACAATTCGTTGACTAAAAGCGGCAGAAGAATAATGACTAAGCTTTGTAAAGTAAAAATGAGCACAATCTCACAGGTCCTGACCCCATATGGCAAATTGATCCGTTGATACTCCAGATAGGTTTTAAGGATCAGTTCAACGGTCCCCGCTAATAAAATATAGGTCATATAAACCAATGCCTTCCGCTGGCTTTTCATTTGGGCTAAAATTAACACAATCAAGGAAGGAAAACCGATAGAGTAAGAAACCGTAAAGTAAAAAAACATACTGTGTTTCCCTAATGCCAAAAAACCATAGAGTTGATCGATAATATGTTGCATAACGCCAAACCTCCCAATTCAACATATAAAACTGTTAAAATTGTTTGGTTATAGTCTAGGAGTCTGTGCACGTAATACAATTTTATGGTATATATTGTATTTATATCAGTCCTGAACTACTATATTTTGTAGTTGGAAACGATAAAAAGTGATTATATGCACAGACTCCTAGATTTACCTCCGTTGGAAAACCCGCACCCAATCAATCATAAAGTACTGAGGAAATGAGCTCGGCCTGCCGCCAAGCGTTGCGTCATACGGATCGCCGCAAAAAACTCCACCGACAGCCGTGCCAATGACGAAGCAAAGGGGTTTATCAGGGATATTTCGTGTGACTTGATATTTTGGAATGTCGTCGATAAACCACTGAAGCTTACGGGGGCTCCACTCCAGAGCAAAAGTATGAAAACCGGCCGAGAAATCATTCACCATGTAATCCTCCCCCGAAACCGGACCGGAGTTATCCGAATGTTGATGTTTGGCGTCTGCCCCCCAATAATTGGCGAAGTAAATCTTATCGGGTTGGTGGCCGCGCATTACCATGATGTCAATCTCCGGCGGCCAAGTATCATCAATCGGATACAATACTATGTATGGCATTATTCCTTGTCCTGCCGGAAGTTTAGCCCTGATCTCAAATCGTCCGTATTTCCATACCGCATTTCTCCAGGTACCAACCTCACCGGAAGTATAATGTCTGGTCGTAACCTGGTCGGGATGGAGTTTATCCACTCCCACCCAG
>JBLNDC010000305.1:0-4599 GCA_050261255.1 Bacteroidota bacterium | reverse complement strand
AAGTTTCTCCTCCATCGGACGGATGGTATTGATGGGGAAAATGCCAAAAGTTTCGGTGTTCCTCCGGGTAAAGCCTCTCAACTTCCGTATGTAACATGCCTTCCCATGCGCCAAGGCTTATCTCCCTCAGATTATCACTGGATATAACCGGAATCTTACGAGTCCCCCGGATGATTTCAGCCGTCCGTATCGCTCTCCCGCTCGAACTTGAAAAGATGACATCTAATCCGAAATCATTCAACCTATCTCCCAGCCACTTCGCTTGTTCTTTACCTAATTCGGTAAGGGGGGAATCTTGTTGCCCTTGTACTCTATGCACGACGTTCCACTCGGTTTGTCCATGTCTGGTTAAGTATAGTCTCGTCATTAGATGCTCCTATTCCTTATTTTAATATAGCTTTATTCCCATACTGATTCGGTCTTCAACTGCAAAACCGTTTCTCCGATAAAATTCAACCACTTCACGATTGGTCCCTAGGACTTGGAGGTTCACTTTTAAACAGCCTCTCTTTTTGAATTCTTCCAAAATCGCTTGAATCAACTTAGTCCCAGTTCCCGACTTTCTGAATCCGGGTCTGACCGCCAAAGAGTAGATCCAACCCCGGTGGCCGTCATAACCGCCCATCACCATACCGATGATTTGGCCATCTTCTTCGGCAACTAATAAAAGCCCGTCATTGAAAGCTACTTTTCGTTCCAAAGCTAACCGGGGATCGTTGTGAGGCGCGTCATATCCGAAAACATCGGTCCAGATTTGGATGACTTCATTTTCATCTTTACTTTCGTATTTTCGAATGAACATTTAACGCCTCAGATTTACAAGTTTACAACCACACAAAGGCCTTCATTGATCAAATCATCAATCCGAACGCATCTTCCCCAAGTATCGTTTAACTGGTCATACTTGCTCTGTCTTTTTTCAGGATAACGCTGAATATTACCTTCTTCAAAGGCCCACTTTCTTAGCTTTGGCAGATCCAGAATGTATAGGATCTTTTGTTGCAAAAATAGATAATAAACAAAATCAGCCTTGACCCCAACCTCAGGTGGAAACCAACCGGGTGTATTCTGCTTTTTATTGCTCCAGGTTTCTAAAAATAAGTTACCGTATTTGTCTTTGTTTTCAGTTTTAAGATCAATAAAATAAATCAACTTATCCTTTTTTACTATTAAGTCGCCGAAATTTTGTTGAAAAGCCAGAACCAATTCGTTTCTGGCAACGGTATTCACATACACGCATTCGTCAAAATTTTGTCGGAGATAGGGTTTGATCAGTTCATATCCTTGTGCTTCGATTTGTTGGCATTTTTCGAAAGAGTTCATAATAGTCCTTCCGTAAGAATCTAAACACGGTTACTTTTCTCATAAAAAGATAAGAACAAATTTAAACCGCGAATACACGCCAATACACTCTAATTGTTTTTTGGCTTTTTCTCATTCGCGTCCATTTGTGTTTATTAGCGGTTACTGTTCATTAATAAACAAAGACAATTTTTTACCGCTAATGCACGCCAATACACTCTAATTATATAAATCTTTGCCCTTTTCTCATTCGCTTCCATTTGTGTTTATTAGTGGTTACTATTCAGTAATAAACAAAAACTATTTTTTACCGCTAATGCACGCCAATACACGCTAATTATATTCTATGGGCCTTTCTCATTCGTGTTCATTAGTGTTCATTAGCGGTTACTGTTTCGAATACACGCTAATATCTGCAGTTTAATTTAGTATTTGCATACCGTCTCCACTCAAGTTTTGTCGTACCGAAATTGATAATTAATCCTAATGGCAGTTTTGTTGCTTTAAGATAATTTAAGATTTGTGCTTCTTCGATTTTCGTTATTCTGTTAATAGCTTTTATTTCAACAATAATATTATTAAAGCACAGAAAATCTGCAATATACTCTTTATCTAATGTTCGTCCTTTATAATTAATTATGATTTTCTTTTGTGGCTCGTAAGGTATATTATTTTCCGTAAATTCTATTTCCATTGCTTCCTGATATACAGCTTCAAGAAACCCGCAACCAAGCTCGTTAGATACATTCATTGCTGAACCTATAATTCGGTATACTTGATCCTTAAATAATAAATCAATTTCATAATCATCAGAACGCATAAATCGTTCTCCTTTAGTTACTATCAAAAAACTATAACGTTTTAAAAAAATCTACTTTATTCGCGTCCATTCGCGTTCATTAGCGGTTTATTTGTTTTATCTCTTTAATTAACCACGAATACACACCAATTCACGCTAATTTTTATCCTGTTATTTGCCTTTTCTCATTCGCGTCTATTCGCGTTTATTAGCGGTTTTTTGTTTTATCTCTTTAATTAACCACGAATACACGCCAATTCACACTAATTTTTATCCTATTACTTGCCTTTTCTCATTCGTGTCTATTCGTGTTCATTAGCGGTTACTGTTTTTTTTAATTAACTAAGATAATTCTTAACCGCTAATATACGCCAATACACGCTAATTATATTTTTTTGGCTTTTCTTATTCGCATTTATTAGCGTTCATTAGCGGTTTATTTGTTTATCTCTTTAATTAACCACGAATACACGCCAATTCACACTAATTTTTATCCTATTACTTGCCTTTTCTCATTCGTGTCTATTCGTGTTCATTAACGGTTATAATTGCTTTATCCCGGTTCAAATACTTGACAAACCCTACTTTTCCGGAACAGTCAAAGCCTATACTCTTATAAAAGGCATGGGCCTCTTTACGATGGTCATTACTTAATAAAATAATCCGGGTGCATTTCCGGGCACGGCATACTTGAACCACATGTTCCATTAACCTTCTCCCAATCCCTTGCCTACGGTAGTTTTGATCGACAATCAAATATTAAATCAAGTCGAAGTCTTGAGTCCCGAAGATTGGGCTTAGAATGACAGTCAATAAAATCGTCCCGGCAACATTCCCGTCAACCTCAGCGACAAAAAGAAAATTATTGGCGTCTTCCTTGATAGCGATGATCCGTTCCGGGAGGACCCGCACCGGGGCGTCCGGACATAAGGCTTGATATAAACGTTGGATCGCGTCTCGATCTTTCGATCCGCTTCTCGTATCATTTCCGGGCATTTCGAACTGTCATCGGGATATCGTCAAACCCCCAAGCGTCGGGGTTCAACTCGTCGATGATAAAATAATTTGCTATTTCACAGTCGCCTAAGATACCGGCCATCATTGCCTTGGTTTGCCGGATCATCTCCGCCATTTCCTCCGGGTTGCTGGTACCTTTGGATATTTTGATATTCACGAAAAAAACTTTCCGGCCGGGGTCATTCAATTCTTCCAGGGTTTGGCCTCCAACCGCCCATTGATTCGGTTCCAATTCGTCAACGGTGATCACTGTAAATTTACGCTCTCTTCCCATGACTGTAACGATTAAATCCGTTAAACCCCCGATAATCTTTTGTCGCTGCTCCGGAGTTGTCTGGCCTTTGACCAGTTTTAAATTGACATATGGCATCTATTAAGCCCCCTTCTAGTTCCTAGTCGTTAACCTTAGCAAGAATATTCTACCATATAAATAGTTTGCCAACAAATTATTATTAACCATAAAGGCTTCTACTCAATGCGTCGAAAAGGTAATATAAAAAGACTGTGATTTTCCCTTCACAGTCCTTCCCTGTCTTGACCTCAAGTTGATGTTAATAGGTCTATTTATGAGTTGTTTAATCCGTATTTCACTAATTAGCCCCTATGGCAGTTCTTATTCTTTTTTTGATTGCATATCCCTGTTTCCCCAACCCCGACACCGAATAAGCTTTTGCTTTTTCATAATAACCGCTGTAATTATTCCATAAATAATATATCCGCACAAAATAATCAACAAATCGGTAGTTTGCTCATGAATTTCTCGCTTGTAATGAAAAGGCTCGTCTAAAAAGCCAAGATGAAAAAAGAAGATACAAAAGCTGATAAAGATTATTTTTACCAGATAGTAATCACTCGATAAGACCTTAGTAAAAATAAAAGCAAGAACAATCCCCCAAAATACCCCAACGCCGCTATGAATCACCAGGGCAAGTAAGTTCATTACTAAATTATTTTCATAAGTAAAAGCCGTGTCCCCGGCGAGGTAACTGACTCCATACTTGGTTATTCCCACCCAACGGAAAATTTCTACAAATATGAACATCACTATACCGGCGATCAGCCCGGCCCATGCGCCTTTGATAAATTGATCCTCGTTTTCCAGAACCCTCATACTAACCTCAATTAAACATAATAAAGTTCCTAAATAACCCTTCAAATACACTAATTTTTTATTTTACGGTTATTCTTCCCTTATTGGCTTACTTCATTCTGATTACAATCCGAATAATCCCCTCAATATTTACAAAATAACTGCCAACACTCGACTAAAATTTTCTACCCGAAAGTTAAATAAGGTAAGTAAATTTACGTTCTCTAATAACTCCAACCAATTCAGCCATTGGAATACTAAAAAAACCACCCCGGGTCAGATATCTTGTAAATCATTTTCAACCAGGTTATACTAAAATATCATCTTCCAAGGAGTTTTCCCATGTCATACAGGCTCGCCAAAACCGAACCTGAAACATACAGTTACGCCG
>JBLNDC010000304.1:0-9291 GCA_050261255.1 Bacteroidota bacterium | reverse complement strand
AAACCGAAAATGAATAGGACCACAAAGACCAAATGATTCAGGAAAAATTTAAAGGTTAAGAGCAGAACATTGCCCCAGACCCCAAAAATATCGGAAACTTTAAACGCTTTTCCAAATATCTTCCATGTTTCCCCGAAAGTCTTTGAGCCCCAAGGGCCGATTGTCTCGACAATTTGAGTCTTGAAAAATTTCTGGACTAAAAACGAATCCGTTAGCAAATTTGGCTTTTTAATTAAAAACGCAGAACATGCCCAGGCCAATAGGAAAAGCAACAACCCGAAAATAAGATATCCGCCAATTTGGTAATAGATATCCTCATGAAACAACAAGTTATAAGTTCGTGACCCTAACCGGCCCACTTTTTCTTTAAAAGAGCCTTTGCCGGCCTTCTCCGCAGCAGCCGGTTTAGGTGCTTTTTTGATTAACTGCTTCAAATAACTCTTGCCCCCTTTTAATATTCATCCTTCATTAACTCGATATACCTATTCGCCATCAATCGTGAGTTCCCTTCTGTTTCCATAAAAATGATTGTTAACCCTTTATTTAGAATTAGTGGTTTTATCTATATATGTCGCGACCAATTTCAAACATCCATTGTTTAAGCGACATATTTCCTTTGATTTATAAATCGAAATCCATACCGCAATTTACTCTTTTCCACCCATGGTTTAGGGATGGAAAAGATAATCTTAATTTATTTCGATTTATCTAATTGAGAATACAGCATCTTGGAAAGCCCCAAGCCTTGCTCAGCGATTTTCTTCGAAATTTCATCCAAAAACATGCTTTGGTAAAAGTCTCCCCCAAAACCTTTACCGAAAAAATCCGTTGGACCACTCATGGTTTCAAGCATTTGACGGACCATGAGCGCTTCAAATTCGGTACAAGCTTTTTTTAGTTCCGCCTGTTCAGGCGTGAGGGAAGTCTTTTTGTTTTCTAAAGGCCGGTTATAATTGGATATTTGGCTAATCATCGCCTGTGCCTCCTATATAAATTCCAAAACCCCGTATAAAGCTCCGGACTGATTAATGGCCACCAAGATTGCAATAATATCTTGGGGAGTAGTCCCAACAGCGTTGAGTGCTCGAACGATCGTCCCGATATCGGTCCCGGTAGGCATTAAAACCATGTTTCCTACTTCTTCCTGGACATCGATTTTGTCTTGGGCTGTCGTAACGGTCCGCCCCATTGAAAACGAGTTTGGTTGGGATACAGTGGTTTCAGAATCGATTTTAACCGTAATATTATTGTGGGTGACTGCTACTGAAGCAATCCTTACTTTGTCTCCGACAACGATGGTCCCATTTCTTTCATTCACAACTACTTTGGCAATCCCATCGGGCGTAACCGGCAGATTCTCGATTTCAGCAATAAATGAGATCGGCTCGGACATCATTTCACTGGGTATTAATACTTCTACTAATCCCATATCCAGAGCTTTTGCAGCGCCTCTGGCAATGTTTTCATTAATAGTATCGGCTAAACGGGCGGCGGTCGTAAAATCAGGTTTATTCAAAGCCCAACGTAATCTGCCGTTATAGTCAAGCTGCATCGGAACCTCACGTTCGACGATCGCTCCATTAGAAATCGTTCCAACCGTTGTAATATTCCTTTGTTGACTGGCCCTCCTGCCTGAGACTGAGTATCCACCGACATATATCGGACCTTGGGCTACGGCGTAGACCTGGCCATCGGCCCCCACTAAAGGGGTTTGTAACAGAATACCGCCCTGGAGGCTTTTAGCGTCGCCAACTGAAGAGACCTGAACATCTATGGTATCACCCTGATGGAGATAAGGCGGAAAATTCGCTGTTATTGCTACAACGGCAATGTTTTTCACTTTCAACTCAGAAGCGTCAACTCTAACTCCCCATTTTGCCAGGGCATTTGCTACAACTTCAGCGTTGGCCTTTGACGAATCCCCAGTCCCGTTTAAACCAACTACCAAACCCATTCCATTCAGTTGATTATTCCGGACCCCTTGTAACCTGGCAATATCCTTGATACGGGTAGTAGCCGTTTCTACGACTGCGGCTACAGCTACCGAAGTTCCAACACTAATCAAAAATAACCAGGCTATTATCAGAGAGCCAACCTTTTTGGTAACCATTGCGCTACCCCCATTCCTCATTAAACTTCCATTCGTTATTATTCAAATTCCCCTAACGTTTGAAACAGTACGTAATCCGTGAAATCTGTGTCATCTGCGTAATCCGAGTCAAAATATCCAGTGAAAGACTCTGGTTAAGACCCCCGGTTTTTGGGCGTTATTGATATTTCCGTTGCCTTGATATTCGATGACTGCGTTGGCGATATTGGATGATAGAGTTATATTGTCGAGGCTAACATCTTCCGATCTGATCATTCCGGTAATCTTCAATACTTGGTCCTCGCTATTGACTTTAATCACTTGGCGGCCTTCAATCACTAGAATTCCGTTAGGATTAACGGCAGTAACCTGGACCGTAATTTTTCCTTGAAGGGTACCCCCTCGTGAAGTGGTCCCTTGCCCTTCGGAACTATTTCCCCAACTAGCCCCGATATTATCCGGAAGTAATTTCGCTAAAAATCCCGTTCCCGGTCCGGCATTGATTGATCCCTTGTCGTCACTGGAAGATTTCGCTTCTTGAGTCGCTTTCGCCTGTTCCACGATTACTACCGTGATTAAATCTCCCACTTCAAAAGAACGCGGGTTATTTCCATAAAGCGAGGCGTTTTGGTCGGTCCAAAGCGAAGCCGCTTTTGCAATCTCCCCTGAAATCAAAGTCGCTAAAATGATACATAATATTATTATTAATATCGAGTTACTTTTCATAATAAGGTCACCTCCACCAAGTTCCTACCAATTACCCGGCCTTGAAACTTTTTTTTACTGTTGGGATTAACGATTTGGATCTGATCTCCCGACCAGCCGTCTTTTTCCGCTATCCCGGTCATTTTAACGGCGATATTACCGCCTTTAACCAGTACGTTAACTAAGTCCCCTTTAATTACCAGGGGAAGGGGTTGAAAGTGGTCCTTTTCTAATATAGCTCCCTCTTTAATGAGCTTGGTCGAGCGGATATCCGAAGGTATTCTTCCTAGTAATTCTTGGCCGTTGGTCAACTCAATTTCAATTAATCTGAAATCGCTTTCGTTAATTAAGGAGTGACGCTTAATATCACGGATCGATTGATATACCCGGCCTAGCGCCCGAATCTTACCGCTAACGTTTATCGTCTTCAGCTCATTGTCTTTAGTAAAAGTAACCCGGAAGTAAGCTGAGCCAACTTGGGGAAGATCCCCTAGCGGCGAGGCATTAATTTGCCATTCCCCTTTACTGAGCCAAGTCTCAGCCGGTACGTTTCTAAATTCAACCCATTTTTTAATAATAAAAGCATCGTTTTTAGGAATAACTTTTTCAATCGCCGCTTCTACTTGAGCGGCAGTGATACAGGTCGACTCCACCCTTACCTCTACCTGTTTCCCCATTCGGATATCCAGGTTTTCATTAAAACCCTTTTGTTTTAAGATTAATCCGAGACATTCCCTGGAAAAGACCCTAACCTGACCAGGATAAGGCGCCGGGCCAAGGTCAACCATTAAATTCAATCTTTCCACCGGATGGGAATTCTGAATCGAACCCAAATCGGAAAGGTAGATTTTCGGTCCCGGCACTATCACCCGGTCCGCGATCTCCAGGACCGGGATATTGGCAGCCCTGACATTTACCAGGCCGCAGGTTAAGATGAACATCAACAGAATAGCTCGAACAAACCTACCCATTGTTTACCCCTAACGTCTTAAGCTATTAGCGGTTTGGAGCATTTCATCGGAAGCTTGGACCGCTTTGGAATTCATTTCATAAGCCCGTTGGGCTACGATCATGTTAATCATTTCTTCAACTACCTTAACATTGGACATCTCTAAATAACGTTGGATGATTGTACCAGAACCCTCGGTCCCGGGAGTTACTACCAAAGGCGTTCCAGAGGCGGCGCTTTGTTGGTAGAGCCCTTTTCCGGTATTAATCAAACCGGCGGGATTGATAAATCTGACAATTTCGATTTGCCCGATTTCTTCCGGTAAAGTCTCACCCGGCATTAGCACGGATACGATCCCATCCTGGCCGATGCTAATATCGGTTACGCCCTCCGGAATGGTAATCTCAGGTTCCAAATAAAATCCTTCCGAGGTAACCAATCTGCCGTCGGAGTCGAGCTTTAATGCGCCGTTTCGAGTATACTGAATCGTACCGTCGGGCATTGCCACCTGAAAGAAACCGTCTCCCTCAATTACCAAGTCTAGGGGATTGTCTGTTTGCTGAAAATCGCCTTGAGTAAAAATTTTAGTGGTTGCCACAGTTCTTGCTCCGTGGCCTACTTGTAAACCGGTAGGAAGTTGCCTACCACTTGAAGAAGAACTGCCAGCCTCCCGAATGGTTTGATATAATAAGTCTTCAAACTCGGCCCTCATTTTTTTAAAACCGATGGTATTTACATTGGCGAGGTTATTGGAAATGGTATCCACATTAGTTTGCTGGGTCAACATTCCGGAACCCGCGGTCCATAATGCCCTCATCATTTGAAAACGACCTCCTTAAATAAAAGAAAAACTGCTCAGAATAATCTCGTCTAACCAAAGATACCTGGCAGTTTGAGTTTGTTTGCTGGGGAAAATCTCAGTCGGTCGATCTTCCCAAAACCTCCGCAAGCGGTCCGGTTTTTCCTTACTCTACTCTTAACTGCCTTTTAGTCTTGGTTTATACGACTATCGCACTAATTCATTGACAACCTTGGCCAATGTTTCGTCATGAGCCATTAAGGCCCGGTGGTTGGTATCGTAAGTACGGGTAACATTAATCATTTGAATCATTTCGCGAATCGCGTTAACGTTAGAGCGTTCCAAAGCTCCCTGAATTATCCGGTATCTGGAAGCTAGTTGGGGTTGGTCATTCACGTAAAGGGTCTCTCCTGCTTTTTCCATTCCAACTTCACTAAAGATCAAAAGGCGATCGACCACCGCTCCATTCTGCATAATCTCGCCTTCCTCACTCACTGTGAAGTCGCCTTCCACCCTAATGGGCCCGTTCTGACCCAACACATTATTCCCGTCCCTGGTTACTAAATAATTGTCTTGATCAACGATGAAATTGCCGGCCCTAGTATACTTAACTCCGGTATTTGTCTCAACTGCAAATAGGCCTAAACCTTCAATGGCTAAATCTTGAGGGTTATCAGTAGTCACAATACTTCCGTTGCTGAAGTCGGCAAATTCGGTCACCGCTTGAACCCCTAAACCTAAAGGGCCGATGTTTTTGATAGTCTGTTTGGAATAGGCGTTAATCATTATTTCGGCGAATGGTTGTTGAACTACGTTGTCGCGTTTGAAACCAACCGTGTCTACATTGGCCAAATTATTGGCGACTGTGTTTTGGCGATCCATTTCCGCAACCATACCGGTGGTTGAGGTATAAATCCCTCTTAACATTATTTCACCTCCTTTTTAATACTTCTTAATTTATTATCGGACGATAGTCTGGAAAAATTAAGATCAATATATTGTGAACCAAAGCTTAGATTGAAAATTATACAATTCCTTAAATTAATAAATCCAGAATTAAAAAACGGACCCCCTCAAAGGGAGTCCGGATTGATCAAAAGACCTTTTGTTTATTTATTAAGGTAGTTTTGCAACAAAAAAACTGGCGAAACTCTTTAAAAACTTGAATAGTTGCTTCGTCAATGGTTTTCCGAAAGCATGCCCGATACGCTGGGTTCGGTAGATGCCTAAAACAATTCGAGCCAATTTGGGGCCGTCATGACGTATTAAATTATTTTTAGTAATAATCTGGGCAGCCAGTGGCTTAACCCCTAAGCTAGAGATATTCTCCAGATCGACCCGGACCGGTTTTGCCCCTTCTTCACTATACCTTTCGAGGATTTCCTGGTTGATGGTCTCATTATTGACCAAGGCAAAATCCACCAATCCCCGACCGGCATGATCGATAATCGCTTTTAAATGCTGACTCGCTGAATAATTATCAGTTTCCCCAGCTTGAGTCATTGCATTACATACATATACCTTGATCGCAGTCGAACTGCGAATCGCCCCGGCAATCTCACCTACCAATAAATTCGGAATTACACTGGTATATAAGCTTCCAGGTCCTAAAATAATAATCTCAGCCTCTTTAATGGCGGCGATGGCTTCATCAACCGGTTTACAGTCTGCCGGTTCCAGAAAAACACGTTTAATGGGAACTCGGGATTTGGGTATCTCAGACTCTCCGGTTACAATGCGGCCATCTTCCAATTCCGCTTTTAAGATAACATGTTCAAGGGTTGCCGGTAAAACTTGACCTCTAACTGCCAGAACCTTACTTGATTCTTTAATGGCCTCCTCAAAATCACCGGTTATCTCCGTCATAGCTGCGAGAAACAGGTTGCCGAAATTATGGCCGGATAAATCGGAAGAACCGGTGAAACGGTATTGAAACAGCCTTTCCATTAGCGGCTCAATATCCGCCATAGCCACCAAACAGTTTCGGATGTCTCCCGGCGGCAAGATACCGAACTCTCGGCGCAGGCGGCCGGAACTCCCGCCGTCATCAGCAACTGTTACTATGGCGGTTAGATGCGGGGTAATCTCCTTCAGCCCCCTTAAAATACTTCCCAGGCCGGTACCTCCGCCAATTACTACGATTTTTGGCCCTTTACCCTTGCCATTGCGATACCGTTCATTTTTTGCAAGCCAGGTAACCATCATCCAAAAGAACTTGAGAGTGCTGAAATATCCCAACCCAATACCGGCGCCCATCATTAAAAGACTTATTATCGCCCGCGCCCAAATATTTAACGCCTTTAT
The DNA here is from genome assembly GCA_050261255.1 of Bacteroidota bacterium. GTDB lineage: Bacteria > Bacillota > UBA4882 > UBA8346 > UBA8346 > JAAYHS01. The sequence continues at coordinate 2,445 of JBLNDC010000304.1, read as the reverse complement.
TCCCCAAATGTCAAACCCGATTGAAATTCCCGTCCCAATTAGGGTAAGACAGATCAAAAGACAAACAAGCCAAAATGCCGCTATTATTTGAGGCTGGTTCTTGATTGACATTCCGAATCCGTCCCCCTTCCTTTAATTTGTTCTTTGGGCGTCGCGATGGTCAACGGTCACCATGTACCCTTTGGTTCTTAGATATTCCCCGAGTTTATTGGCGATTGTAACGGAACGATGCCGCCCCCCGGTACAGCCAATGCCGATGATTAAATTGGCTTTTCCTTCTTTGGCATATTGCGGGGTTAAAAAATCGATAAAGTCGAATAACTTTGTCAAAAATCTAGCGGTAACCGGCCATTTTAGAACATAATTGGCGACTTCATCCCGGTTGCCGTCAAGATCTTTTAAAGACTCCACATAAAAAGGGTTTGGTAAAAACCGTACATCAAAAACTAAATCCGCATCCAAAGGCAATCCATTTTTAAAACCGAAGGAAATGAGCGTAATCAACATCTTTTCTTGCTGGGGAAGGCTTTCGTATTTACGGTTAATTAAATCCCTAAGACCGCGAGCGTTCAGATCGGAGGTATCAACGATCATGCTTGCCTTGCCCCTAATCTGTTCCAGCTTTTCCTTTTCCGCCTTAATGCCGTCGGAGATTCCCCCGGTATTGGAAAGAGGGTGTTTGCGCCGGCTTTCTTTAAAACGTCGGATTAAAATCTCATCGCGTGCCTCCAAGAAAACAATTTCGTAAGTAAACCCATTTTGCTCCAGTGTTTCCAATGCATCAAAAACATCATCAAAAAAGCTGCCGCCTCTGATATCGATAACTAATGCTATCCTATTAATCCTGCCGTCCGATTGTGCGCAAAGTTCCGCAAATTTCGGTATCAATACCGGCGGAAGATTATCTACACAAAAGTAGCCCAGATCTTCAAAACATTTTATCGTCTCTGATTTTCCCGCGCCCGAAAGCCCGGTAATAATTACAAACCTAATACTTTCAGCCATCATGGCCCCTTCTTCCCTGAGATGTAATGCGATCGACGATTATAAAAAGAATATCGGCAATTTAGGAAAAGGATTCCATACTAAATTTATCTGATACATCATACACCATAAAGATATTAAATATTAGTATTTCCTTTTCCGATTTGAATCGGATCTCTTAATATGAGCGGGTTTCATAATTACCTTTAGTAAGATTTTGATACAATGAAACCGCCTAAATATAGCATCTATATTTCCCTCATAAAAAGCTGAATCGGAGGAAAAAGAATTAAATTAAATTTCAGTTTAACTATAATTATCAGTAATGATTGATCGCCAGAATTTAAGGAATTGCATTATTCATAATTTAAGCTTTGGCTCACAATATATTGTGGCCAAAGGGTTTATTGGGGTAATGAGGCAATTCCCTTATTTAACATGATAATTAATTTCAGCTTTCATTTTAAATATTAAAACAAAACCATACTTCCTTCTACCAATAAAGTCTGTTTAAAGGACCATTTTTTTCATTTTTTGAGCCGGACATTGATAATTTGATCTGGATTTAATCCTGCCAGCCGGGCGGCTTTCACTCCCGCCTCCAGCCTGCCGACATCCTCCGGCTGATGGGCGTCGCTGCCGATCGCGAACTTAACACCTTCTCGGGCTGCGGCTTGAATAAATTCGATGGATTTGACGCCATGCTTGGCGTTAATCTCCAAGGCAGTATCCGTTTTCACACACGCCCTAGCCAGTTCCGGAGTATCGATACTAATATTTAAACCTGGGTGAGTGATAATGTCGATCTCATTATTATAAACCGCCGCCACAACTGCTTTGGTGTTCTCATTACGCGCTTTCATTTTAATCTGTTTACTAATTTTTCCCAAAGTCCAATGAGAAAGAAACTTTACCCCATCCTGCAACGATTTTGGATGAACCGTAATATGAAATCCCGCTAAAACTTGGTCTAATTTACGTTGCAATTCCAAAGGGATATCTAACTCTCCCTGATAACTCACGATATTAGCTTCGGTTCCGGCTAAAATTTTTAAATCGGCATACCCGGCTTGAACCCGGCCGACCTCCTCTATTATTTGATCAAATGCTCCTAGACTGATGGTCGCGATATGTCCCCAGTTAGCCGGTCCATGATCGGCGATCCCGACCACTTCCAAACCTTTTTCTTTAGCCGCAGCGGCATTATTAAAAACCGTCCCCTTGCCATGAGAATGTACGGTATGAGTATGGTAATCGGCAAAAACTTCCCAATCCATTAAAAACCCTCCGGTTATATTCTCTCCTCAAGAGGGAGCATTTAACCCGAAGGAAGTGATCAGTAGTCTTAACACGGCTGACCGGGGCACATGAAAGGATGAAAATATTGTAATCCAATGGAACCGCTAATGAACACTAATAAACGCGGATAAAACCTCAAGATAACAAATGATTAATTAGCGC
>JBLNDC010000303.1:0-7024 GCA_050261255.1 Bacteroidota bacterium | reverse complement strand
CGGGAATAATTCTTTATCAATAAAATCCCGCAGCGCGTCGCCGGTCATTCCTTCATCATCAGCCGCCCAATTGCGCCATTGGAACTTTTCCGGAATCGAAGATTTGAAGTTTTTATTGATTAATTCCAGTTCCTGGTCTTTATCATCGAGGATCTTTAAAAAGATTAGCCAACCCAATTCCTCAATCCGTTGGGCGTCGCCGGATACGCCCGGGTCCTTCCGCATGATGTTTTGTAATGTCTTGATGATACTTCCGATGTTCTTCAACTATGCCGCCACCTTGTAGATTTCTTCTTCCAACTCTTTTAAAGCCTTTAAATACTGCTCCCTACCGCCGAAGAATTTAATGATCTCCGCCGGTGTACCCAGTTTATTGATGGGGTCCAACCTCAGCACGGTCAATTCTTCGATATTTTCAATCCCTTCATCAGCATACTTATCCAATAAGGCTTCCAAAACCCGCCGGGCTTGTTCGCCATATTTCCCAAAGTAATCTCGTTTTCGGACATGCTCCGCTCGTTCTCTCCTTGATAAGGCAGGTCTGTCCCAAGCCACATGGCAAATGAGATCAAAAATATCCAAATCTTTTTTAACCTCTTCCCGCAAGTTCTCTAAAATAATACCTTCCTTCTCTAGCTCGTCAATTAAGGCTTTCTTTTTCTCCGCCGTCTTCCAGCGGGTCAGAAAATCATCCAGGGAACGAAATTCTTTAAGTAGGTTCCTTTTGGTGTAATCTTTGAAACTTTCGGTAATCAGCTTCCCGTCCCCGTCCATATACTGTATTCGCTCGCTTAAAACCGCCACCGGCACCCCGGCGACATAAATTTTTCCTGGCGGTTCCGAAACAATACCGCCGCCGCTAACGATTCGCGGGCCATCATAACTGGTTTGGCCGTCATCCCCAAAGTCAACTCTTTCTCCGGTTTCAGCATCGATGATATCTTCGGTCGTATCGCCCGCAATATCTTCCGGGGTCAACTCATCCTTACCGTTAACTTGTTTAATCATAACCGGTTCACCGTCAAATGCCGGATCAGCAAAAAGGTCGGTTACATTTCGAAAATCCATAATCGAAAAGAAAGTCTTGCCGAACTCTTCATTAATCCGGGTCCCCCGCCCGATAATTTGCTTAAACTCGGTCATCGAATTGATATTGGAATCAAGCACAATCAACTTGCAAGTCTGGGCGTCCACTCCCGTAGTCATTAACTTCGAAGTCGTTGCGATTACCGGGTATCGCTCCTCCGGGTTGATAAAGTTGTCCAACTCACGCTTTCCTTCTTCATCGTCCCCGGTAATCTTCATCACATATTTATAGTTCTCCCGGACTTGTTCGGCGGCTTCATTGGCAATCGCCTGTCGCATCCGTTCGGCATGTTCAATGTCGATACAAAAGACAATCGCCTTCGAATACAAGTCGGTACTCCTTAAAAACTCCATCACTTTTTTCGCGACTGCTTTAGTCCGTTCATCGATCACCAAATTCCGGTCAAAATCTTTGGTATTATAAACCCGGTCATCGACCGGATTACCGTCTTTGTCCAATTTACCGGCTTCAGGCCGCCATCCTTCCAAGTCGACATTCAATCCAACCCGAATAACCTTATACGGTGCTAGAAATCCATCCTGAATTCCTTGTTTTAACGTATAGGTATAGATCGGATCTCCAAAATACTCGATATTGGAAACCTTATCCGTCTCTTTCGGCGTGGCTGTAAGACCGATCTGGGTCGCGGCTTGGAAATAGTCCAATATCTCCCGCCAAGAACTATCCTCGGCGGCGCTGCCTCGGTGACACTCATCGATTACAATCAGATCAAAAAAGTCGCGGCTGAATTGTTTATAAGCATCCTTATCCTCGTTATAATTGGTCAAGCCTTGATATAAAGCCAGATAAATCTCGAAGGCCTTATCGATTTTTTTCTTGCGGATGACGGTCATTTTATCTTTAAAATACTTAAAATCGCCCCGTTTGGTCTGATCAATAAGCGCGTTCCGATCGGCCAGGAACAGAATTCTTTGTTTCGCGCCGCTCTTCCAGAGCCGGTAGATGATTTGAAACGCCGTGTAAGTCTTCCCGGTGCCGGTGGCCATTACCAGCAAAATCCGGTTTTGACCTTTTGCAATAGCCTCAACCGTTCTATTAATGGCGATTGCTTGATAATAACGGGGTTTTCGTCCCGAACCATCGTAGAAGTAATCAAAAGAAGCGATCCTTTCAGCTTCCGGGGTCTCAATCCCTTTATACTTCTTATACTTTTTCCAAAGCTCTTCCGGAGACGGGAAATTATCCAGACTCAATTCCCTTTCAACCACCGGTGAGAAACCGGACCGATCATGTTCGACAAACCCGTCTCCATTTGAACTGAACGCCACCGGAATATCGAGAATCGAAGCATAACCAAGCGCCTGCTGCAACCCGGCGCTTAATGAATGATTATTATCCTTTGCTTCAATAACGGCAACGGGAATATTCGGTTTGTAATAAAGGATGTAATCAGCCCGTTTTCTTTCTCCCCTGGCCGTCTTATTGCCCTTAACATAAATCCGGCCATCAGTGAAAAAAACTTCCTCACGGATCTGTTTTTCAACATCCCAGCCTGCTTTGATCAAGGCAGGCAAGATAAATTGGGTGCAAATATCCCGTTCCGATAGTTCCTTCTTACTAACCATTTTCTCACCGCCTTATCTCATAACTTATCAAATGCGGTTAACAATAGTAGTCATAAAGTCGATATTTTTCCATCCTTTAAATAAATTACTTATTAATTATATAAAATTCGATAATTTCCATGGGTTTCCTTCAAAATCGGTTACATCGGGATATTTGTTTTCAATTCCGGAACTTGAACCAATAACTTTAGACTCAGTAAAAATCCCCAATTTACCTACCATTCCAAAAATTCCAAAAAAATTATTATAAACCATGCAGGATAATTTTGGTATGTGTTTAAATAATAACCAAATCACCCAATTGCAACTAGAAACCGGATACCGAAACAGCCCATTCAAAACTAGATATTTCCCTCTTCACGTTTATAATCTTTTCCAAAAGATTCGCCATACCGCCTTTAAAATCACAAAACCAACATCCCTCGCCGAAACGACGGAACGTGTCGAAGGGCTCATCGGAGGACTCGAAGGAACGATGGAACGAGGCGAAGGACTCATCGAACGACCCGAAGGAAAGATGGAACGAGGCGAAGGAGCGATAGAACGGCGTGAAGGACTCGCAGAATAAAACGAAGGAACGATAAAACAAGGTGAAGGAGTAATCGAACCAACGGAAGGAACGACGCAACGAAGCGAAGGACTCATCGAACGACCCGAAGGAACAACAGAAGACTTTTAACTGAAAAAGTCTTCAAAAATAAATAAAAGGAGTTGATTCAAGATGCCAACCAATTTAAAGAACAAAACCGCAGACTTCCTCATGTCCGCCAAAACCATGATCGAAAACGCCCTCTCCGACGATACCGTCAAAACCGCCCTAGCCAATTACGGTTACGACGAGGCCAGGCTTCAGGCGGGGAAAGCCCTTTATGACGAAGCCTTGGAGCTGGATCTGGCCCAAAAAAAGGAAACCGGCGAAAAGGTGGCGGCCACCGCCGAGTTCAACAACCTCTGGGCCGAAGCGGATCAACAGTACATGAAAACCCTCAAAGTCGCCCGGATCGTCTTGAAAGACCTCTACAAAGCCGATCAAGCGGCCATGCTCTATGGGGTCCGCAAACAAAGCTTCAATGGCTGGCAAGAACAAGCAGTGTCCTTTTACGCCAACATCCTGAACGACCCGGAGTTATTGGCGGCCATGGCCCGGTATGGTTACCCCGAGGAGAAGCTCAAAGAGGAATATGAGATGGTAAAACAAGTAGTCGCGAAAAACTTGCGGCAAAAGAAGGAAAAAGGCGAGTCCGAACAGGCCACCCGCATCCGGGACCAAAAACTGGATGAATTGGCCGACTTCGTCTCCGACCTGCGGGGTATCGCCAAAGTAGCCCTGGCCGACATCCCGGATTACCTTGAGAAACTAGGCATCCTAGCCCGCTCCGCCGGATTTACCCCCCGCAAACAAGAGACGGCGGCAACTCGAGAGTGAGCGCTAACTAAAGGGGTCTATAAAGTGTAAAGGGTAAAGAGTAAAGGGTAAAATAAAAACTGAACAACCAAGACATAGGTAACGGATTATAAAAACGAAAAGCTCCTTATGAACATTTTCTAGATGATTACCAATATGCACCGACCGGTAGAGTAGAGAAAGGCACGAATGCCTTCCCCCCTCATCAAACCGTACGTGCGGTTTTCCCGCATACGGCTTTCCAACAAACTTCATCTCAAACGTTCGCAAGTTTCAGTGAGGGAGTTTTTGCCATGTTTATCAATCCATGTTGTTTCATTAGGTGATGAACTGCTTTCTGATTTGAAAGCCACTTCCTCTTCTGACTTTTCCTTTGAAAATACCATTCCAGTTTTATTCCGACATAATAGCTCAAGCTTCGCCGTGACCTGCTTGTATGACTTACTCCCGGTATTGTAAAATATCCGGTCCAACCCCGTATCTTTTCATTTAATCCTTTGGTTAGCTTTGCATCATTGAAATATAGAGATTCCTTTAGATACTTATCGATGTTTCTACGGAACCTTTTCTCCGCCTTTTTCCCGGGTGTTATGCTTAGATATCTTTTTCCTTTGAAGCCCTTTCTGTATCCAATGGTGAACCCGAGGAAGTCGAATGTTTCTTCCCACACGTTAACTATTTTGGTCTTTTCTTCGTTGAGGGTCAATTCCATTCGTTCGAGTATCTTTTTCAGGTATTGGATTACCTGTTTCGGTACTAGTTTCCCCATCAACACGAAGTCGTCGGCGTATCTAACCATCCTTATTCCATAGTGTCCAAATATGCTCTCCACTTTATTGACTATTTTATCGACTAAGTTAAGATAGATATTTGCCAAGAGTGGAGATATGACGCCTCCTTGAGGTGTCCCACGGTCGTTTTTCTTACCGCCTTTGAGCTTGCCATCTTCGACTATCGGAGCTTTAAGCCACATTTTGATTAAATGCAATACATTTCTGTCGCTAATTCGTTTCCCAATGACTATCATAAGTTTATCATGAGGTATCATGTCAAAGTATGAACTTAAATCAGCGTCTAGGATTTCGGTCTTTCCTTCCCTGATGTTTTTCTTAATGGCTGTGATTGCATCATGAGCCGAACGTTTCGGTCTGAACCCATAAGAACTATCTTCAAAGTCCGCTTCAAAGATAGGCTCAATTACCATCTTGCAAGACATTTGTACAACTCTGTCTTTAATGGTGGGAATACCCAAGGGACGCAGCTTCCCATTGGCTTTTTCGATGTAAACTCGTAAGACAGGACTTGGACAATAGGTTTTCTTCTCTAGTTCTTCGTGGATGTTAGCCAGAAATGTTTCGATTCCGTCTCTTTCGATGGCTTCAAACGTCATTCCGTCAACTCCGGGGCTTCCACCGTTGGCTTTAACTCGTTTGTAGGCTTCTTTTAGAAAGCGGGGTTCTCGTATTTTATCATACAGCACATAAAACCGGAATTCTTTTTCTTGCTTGGCTTTGAGATAGAGCTTTCTCTGAAAGTCTCGTATCCTTTCCTTGTTGCTCTTTGGCAACCTTGGTTTCATTTGTAGGTCGTTGACCAATCTGAAAGTACTCCTTTCTTTGAAAGCATGTTTGAGGTAATGCCCCTTGGCTAATTGAGGTTATGTTGTCCTCAACATCATTGCTACTATGGGCATATCCGACTTCTCAAGTTTCCAAAGCTCACTTCGTCTTTGACTTATAGAGCTCCGTTTAAGGTTACCAACCTTTAAAACTTGAGACCTCCCACGTTCACACGAATACCTTTTGTAAGCACGCCGTCAGTTACAACCCCGGCAGCCTCATATGGTGCTTCTCGCCATTTCTTCCCATATGATGACAGGTTTCTCCCCCATGTAAAGGATGACCGACTGCTTTACTCGACTAACGAGGCTAACCCTGTTCACTTTCGTTACGGCTCGCTTACTGAGTTTGAAGGCTTATGTTTGTCCATCACTGAACAAAGCATCTTCATTCTCTTTCAACTGAATGGCTATTGGTTGAGCCGGACTTTCACCGGCTGGTATTCGTGCGCTTCGTGGCGCACACATGGAGGTCGGGCGCGTGGCACGGGAACAGGACGTTCCACGCCATCGGCGTCTTGAACCATCCCTGAAGCCGCGTTTAGGATGGACGCGGCTATTAAAATCGCGAAGCATTCCTTCGGAGTGTCAAGAGGACACGGAGCTATTGCAGGGGTCCGGGGAAACAATTTTCCCCGGCGGGTGGGTAGGTCCTAGGGAATGACCGGACATTCCCTGGACAAGATTTGACGCGCGTAGAAAAGCCCGAGGCACTAGACCTTTTCTTCAATAAGAATTGAATTACAGCCGTCGGCAAAAGAGCAAATCCTGGTAGGGCAAAAACACTTGATATTACTGTAATTTATTTCAATTTGGCGATTCATGCAACATCTGTCCGATTCCGATATCATCCTCATTCTTCATGTCTTCCGTATATTCACACCAGGAGATATTAATCTTTTTAATAATATCCCGTACTTAATCTTCTACTCATCATTTAACTCCGCCGCCTACAGCCTATGTCCCAAACTGTGCGAAGCCGCATGTCCCCTCTTCTTTTAATACCAAGCAGGAATCCAAGATTATCGGTATAATAAAGTTAAGGAATTACATAATTTTTGATCTAAGCTTTGGCTCACAATATATTGATAGATACATCCGGGCTTATCAGTATATATTGTGGCCAAAGGGTTTATTAAGGTAATTATGCAATTCCCTCAAGTAAATAATCTCCGCCCCATATTCCAACAATAATTCAGATAACCGGAGGCGCACCCATGGACGTCATTTTCTAACTATATAAAATCTTATACTACGCTGCCGTCAGCGGCGGCTTTTCAAACGCCGCCGCAAAACTCTATATTACCCAATCCGCCGTTAGCCAGGCT
>JBLNDC010000302.1:0-2523 GCA_050261255.1 Bacteroidota bacterium | reverse complement strand
ATCCCTGCCTGTTAGCTATAAATTTGCTCGCCTTCAACGCCCCTTCCGCAAAAACAGACCTGGAATACGAGCGGTGGGTCACTTCAATCTCATCGTAATTACCGGAGAAAAGAACTTTATGGACCCCAATAATCCCTCCGGCCCGGATCGCAAGAATTCCAATTTCATCGTTACTCCGTGTTATTGAGCCGGATCTGCCGAATACCAGACGCGGTTCTTTAATTTGTTTTATGTTGTTGACAGCGGCTGCAATTTTGACAGCCGTTCCGGAAGGAGCGTCCTTTTTATGGCGATGATGGTATTCGGTAATCTCTACATCATAAGAAGGAAGTAATTTGGCAAGGGTTTTTACTATTAACAATAAAATATTGATACCCAACGAAATGTTTGGCGCATATACCATACCAACCCCATAGTTCTCAGCTATCTGCCTTAACTCATTCAATTGAGCCTTGTTAAAGCCGGTCGTCCCTATCACCAAGTGTACCCTTTTTTCAGCCAAAACCCGGGCGTTTTTCAAAACTGCTTTCGGATTAGTAAAATCAATCGCCACTTGAATTTTTTGACGCTCGATTTCTGAAGCTAAATTTGAGGTATCTTTGATAATTAGTTTCGTGTCCTTATTGACCAGCTCGCTTAGTCTCCGGTTGATCTTGATCCCATTAGGTTTCGCAAATACCGCCAATAAATCAAAATCGGGCGATTCGATTAAATGCTCCGCCACCACTGTACCGGTTCTTCCCAATCCTAACAGACAGGTCTTAATCATCATAGCCCCCCCATCAACCGCATGCCAAAGTAACTTCTATCTTATATCATTATTCTGAGTGAGGCTTAGTTGATTACCGAAAAGTAAAATAATTATCCACTAAAAACCGACATGGAAAAATGGTTAAGTAATTTATAATATCATTTTAGAAGTTTAAAATTTAGCGCCAACCGTTAGGGGGATTTATAATAATAAGGGATTGCATAATTACCTTAAATAAACCCTTTGACTCACAATATATAGTGATAAACCCAGATGTACCTATCAATATATTGTGAGATAAAGCTTAAATCAAGAATTATGCAATTCCTTTAAAAAAAGCCGAGGGGAGTAATTATGCAAGTCGTTTCCACCGATGCGATCAGGCCGGGAATGATCCTGGCAAAGCCCATTTGTCGAAGAATTGACGGGGTGGTTTTATTACAAGAAAATATTGAATTAAAACAAAACTATATTGAAAAAATCAAGCAGTTAAACTATGACTATGTTTGGATTCATGACTATGAAAGCTGTGAAACTGAAACAACTGATCTAATTGAGGCGGTTAGAGCTGAAACTAAACACAAGGCTATTGCCATGATGCGTACCACCTTCAAACAGTTTAAACAGAATGAAGCGTTGCAGATCGACAAGCTCCCAAAATTTGGTGAAAGATTTATTAGCTTATATACTTAGCGATCCCCGAACTGTTTATATTATCTCCCAGATACATAGCTGCGACAATTATACCTTTACCCACTCGGTCGAGGTATGCGTCATTGCGCTCCTGATCGGATCGGTCATGGGTTTGAATCGTAACCAATTGGAAATTTTAGGCGTTAGCGCTATTTTACATGACATCGGAAAAGCCCTAACCGATTATAGAATCCTCCACAAGCCAACTAAGTTAAAACCGGATGAATATGAAAAAGTGAAGCTTCATACCAAAGACGGTTACGAAATGCTTAAAACCAGGACCAGTATTAGTTTTGTCATTCCCCATATAGCGCTCCAACATCACGAGCGAGAAGACGGCTCCGGTTATCCCCGGGGATTAACCGGCAAAAGGATCCACCCCTTTGCCAAAATCATCGCTGTTGCCGATGTATTTACGGCTATGACATCCGAACGTATCTATCAACGACCGGTCCATCCCTCATTCGCCATTCAAGAAATTTGCAGTAACTCCCCGGTTAAATTCCATCGGACCGCAGTCGACTGTTTCACCAAAATAGCAGCCCCATATGTTAGAGGGGATGTTTTGCGTTTAAATAACGACCAAACTGTAAACGTTACCTATATTTCACGTCAAAAATGCCTGGTAAAAGTGGTTTCCGGCCCAAATGAAGGCCAAGTATTTAATTTATATCAAACTCCTGAACTTTCCGTGACTCAATTACTACATTGAGTAATAGCCTTACAAGATCAATCCGCCGATTATTCCCGCCAGAATAGTTAAGGTAATTGGGCCTATTTTAAACTTTTTAGCGCCGATCATGGTTAGAATGAAGATGGCGAGGGCGGAAATGTTAATCGACTTTAATGGCTCCCGCCAGTCGATCCCGGATAATCCAACCTTAAAGATCGAAGTTTCCGCGAAAAAGATTACCGCTGAGGCAATCATTCCGACTGTAGCCGGCCTAATTCCGGATATGATCTCTTTAACGATTTGATTCGCTTTAAATTTGTTAAAAAACGAGTCAATCAAGAGAATTATGATAAAAGACGGCACGGTTACTCCGATGGTCGCAAAAGTAGCTCCCCAAAAAGCTGCG
>JBLNDC010000301.1:0-2902 GCA_050261255.1 Bacteroidota bacterium | reverse complement strand
GGATGATGAAATGAATTGAAAGAGACAGAAAGGTTTTCAAAACAAATTGATTTTATAACTGAAATAGATAGTTTAAAGCATATTTTAAGGAATACTATTTTACTTGATTCATCAAGAAGAGAAAACGATGTAGAACATTCTTGGCATATGGCTTTAGCTGCTATGACTTTGATGGAGTATTCAAATTTTAAAAGTTTAGATATTAACAAAGTCGTTAAGATGGCTTTAATCCATGATATAGTCGAGATCGATGCGGGAGATGTTTTTGCGTATAGCAATACAAGTAGAGAAGAAGTAAAAGAAAAAGAAAAGAAAGCTGCAAATAGAATTTTCGGCCTATTACCATTTGAGCAGTCAGAAGAATTTAGAAAAATATGGGATGAATATGAAGAAGGCTTGACTGCTGAAGCGAAATTTACTCAAGCATTAGATAGTTTTATGCCGATCTTACACAATTATAAAACTAAAGGTTTACAGTGGCAAAAACTTGGAGTAACGGCAGAAAGAGTATTAGAAAGAAATAAACGAATTGAAAAAGGGTCAGAATTATTATGGGATTATATAAAAAATATTGTAAAGGATGCAGTTAAAAAAGGGTATTTGAAAGAAAAATGAGGGTGCCGCGTCTGCGGGCGGCGAATTGAGGTCGTCCATCCCACATTGGCTCGGATAAGTCGATGTATCACTAAGTCTCATCGACGTCTCAAATCCGCAAACGTTAGCTGCAATTTGAATGCCATGTTTTAATCTGGGTAAAAAGATCATTGCCCACGAAGTCACCCATCCATGGGCAGAAAAGAAATAGGGAGGACATGAATGAATACCATTCCGGTGAATTGTTATGGCGTTGCGGCAATTAAAGCTCGTCAAAGAAGAACGGGAGGTATAGTTATGAAAAAATTACTTTTAGGTTTATTGGTTTTTTTAATATCTTCTTCAGTTTTTGCCGGATTTAGTTACAATGTCAAGTTTAAGTGTTGAAAATTAGACCAAGAATGGTGAAGGGATATGGCATATAAAACCAATGTAATGAGAATTTTAGAAAAATTGGAAGTAGTCTATCATAGTCATAGTTATGTCGATACCAATGCGGTTAGTGGCATTGAGGTCGCCAATGTTCTAAATCAGGATCCTAATCGAGTATTTAAAACACTGGTAACGGTTGGAAAAACCAAGAATTATTATGTATTCTTGGTTCCGGTCGCAGCTGAACTGGATTTAAAAAAAGCCGCCGATAGTGTTGGTGAGAAATCGATTGAGATGATCAAAGCCAAAGATTTATTGGCTCTTACAGGATACATACATGGCGGATGTTCTCCGATTGGTATGAAAAAAACCTTTTCGACCACGATTGATGAATCGGCGGCTAATTATGAAACAATCATCTTTAGCGCGGGGAAAATTGGGTATCAAGTGGAGATGAGTCTGGAAGAATTAAAAAAGGTTATTCGGTTTAGATTAGCTGATATCGTAGTTGAAGCGTAAATTAAAAAAAAGAAGATTGGTAGGTGGGTGTTAAAATGATTCCTCAGAAACATGAAACCATTGAAATTAGAAAAATCGATTATTTCAGCGATGAACTAGCGACCAGTTTACGCGTGATCACTGAATCTTTTTCAACGGTAGCGGCAGAATTCGGGCTGAGTAAGGAAAATTGTCCTACTCATCCTGCTTTTATGACCTTGACTAGATTACAGGAAGCTTTAGAAAAAAAGGTTGAATTTTTCGGTCTGTTCTCTGGAAAACTACAGATTGGATTTGTAGCAGTAGAAAAGTCAACCAATGAGGTATTTTTTTTGGAACGCCTTTCGGTCCTGCCAGATTACCGACACCACGGTTATGGGAAAAAGCTACTCGATTACGCATCCGATTTCATTAAAGCCCAGGGTGGCAAGGTGGTTAAGATTGCTTTAATTAACGAACATATAGTTTTAAAGCAGTGGTATTTGGATTATGGCTTTACCGAAACCGGTACTAAGAATTTCCCCCATCTGCCTTTTACAGTATGCTTCATGGAAAAAGAGATTTAGGACATTTTGAAGAAATAATCCTTAAACATATTTCGTCTTAAGTATTAAATTTAATTTCAATATTGAAAGTTTCATTATTGAAATATTATATATAAATTCATAGTTGACTAGGACTTGTAAACAATTAAGCATCTAGGCAAATCGCAAATTTGATTTAACATTTCTTGAATGGACTTGTTCTAGATAATAAAAAAGAAGCCGGAAATCCCCGGCTTCTTTGCGTGGGAAAAGTCTTATTCTTGACTTAAGATTTCAGGATCAACATCTTTGCCCAGAAATGCAAAACGGTCCAAGTTGACAGAGCCGTTGGAATCGGTATCGCCACCGAGATTCATCATCCGGACGGTATGTTTTCCTTTGGTCAGGGTCACCATCGCCGGTTGGCCTGAAGCATCGGTTATCGTATAATTAATCCAGTCGTTTGAATCTTTCGCCCATCCACCGGTTGATTTGAAGACAACACTCTTGAAGGCGTCAACCGGAACCGCGCCGTCAATTTGGATTTCCCTTAAGGTATTCCACTTCCGGTTATGGCAATAACGGAGGACCAATTTGTAGCTACCGTCTTCGGGAATGTCCACTTCCCATTCGATGGCATGGCCTTTGTTGTCCCATCCAAGAAGCGAACCTTTAATAGCCCTTACACGGCCAACTGTCTTGGTTGCCATTCCTCCTTCTTCGTTAATGAAGTCTTCGGCCTCAACAACCGCTTTCAGATCAGCAGCAAGAGTCATACTGGTCAAGGCGACGATCGAGACTAGGGCAAGAATTAAAAACCTTTTCACGTTCATACCTCCCAAATTATAGTAATATAAAATATTTACTCCAAAAATTTGAGAATTCCTGCAAATCAAAAAGATAATTTGTTTATA
>JBLNDC010000300.1:0-3334 GCA_050261255.1 Bacteroidota bacterium | reverse complement strand
TGATGTTCGGCACTCAATACCAGGGGGCGGAAGTTGATACCTATGCAAGTACTCCTTCGGTAGCGGAAATAGACCTTGGAACGAAGTCTATCGGCAGCAGCGGAAGCAAGCTTTTCAAGTTTGATATAACAGGAAAGAATCCTTCATCAAGCGATTATGACGTAAGAATTGACTATGTGAGGTTGATTCCTAATTAGAATTAGACTACCCTTTGGTTTATTATAAAATAATTAAGGAAAGGATGAGGCAGATGAAGAAAAAGTTGCTTAGGATGATGTCCTTGATGATGATGATGATGGTCTTAGTCGGTTCAATTGGTTTTGCCGCGCCCAAGAAGACCAAAGTTGTCTGGTGGACCCATCAACGACACGATATGGACTTCATGCAACAGAAAGTGGCGGAATTCAATAGGACAAACAAAGACGGTATTGAGATCGAGTATGTTATCCAAACGGAGAACTACTCCCAAAACCTGGAGTTGGCTTTCCAAAGTGGACAGGCGCCCGATATCTTCTCCGGATTTAACAATGCCAAATATTATGTAGATCGTAATATGGCCGCGCCGTTAAACCGTTATCTCACCAGTGATATTAAGAGCAGATACGGAAAGTTCTTATATGTTCAGACGGAAAATACGGTAGACGGAAAAATTTACAGTCTGCCCAATTCCGGAGTTAACTTCCGGCTAATCTATAATTCGGATCTATTTAAAAAAGCCAATTTGCCGGGGCCTCCCAAAACCATCGCCGAAATGGTTGAATACGCCAAAAAAATTACTGAAGTCGGCAAAGATGAAAAAGCTTATGGTTTTGCCATCAACATGAAAAATCCATATACCGCCCTGTTCCGTTCGTTGGATCAGATCGCCAAACGGAGCGGCGCCTGGCCTTATGACTATCGTACCGGAAAATTTGTTTTTGAACCGATGAAACCGATTATCCTGGCCTTTAAGCAGATGAAAGACGACGGCAGCACCTTCCCGGGAATTGAAAATCTGGATATTGATCCAATGCGCAGTCAATTCGCGGAGGGCAAGATCGGTATGTATATCTCGGGAAACTGGGAACCGGGCGTTTATGAACAACAGTTCCCAGCCAAAATCAATTGGGCGGCTGCCCCGGTCCCGACGATTGACGGTACCGTGAAGGGTAAGACCTGGGTGCGCGCCGGGCGTTGGATGTTTATTAGCAGTCAAACTAAAAATATTAAACTGGTTTGGAAAGTTTTTGATTGGTTCCATCGCGACGAGGTCTTAGTCCCTTATCATGAAGGCGGTTACGGATATACGGTAGTGCCGTCCGCTATCAAAAAGGCGAAAGATCCCAACATTAAGGGCGCATCTTACTTCAAACTTGATGAAAAAGTCGATGCCATCTGGCCGCCGGCGCCCCACGAAGAAGGGCTTCAAGTTGAAGGCAGAACCTATTATGACGTAATTGCCATGGTGATTTTGGGTTTGACCCCGGTTGACGACGCGATCAAAGATTTGAACAAACGCTACAATGACGCTTTGGACAAGGGTGAAAGAGCTAAAACCATCAAAAGACCGATTATTAAGAATTTTGATCCCCTGAAACTCTAGAAAGAAATAGGACCGAAGGGAGAAAAGGGTTTCTTTTCTCCCTTCTTTATGTCTGATGTTGAGGTGTGCTAATGAAAAAATTGAACATTATGCTAAGCGATCTAAATAAGAATAAAATCGTCTATATCATGATCTTCCCCAGTGTGCTGTTTCTGGCGGTGTTTGTCCTTTATCCGCTGGCCTGGGCCTTGAAGTTTATGTTTTATGAGTACAACGGGATGATGCAGCCCAGGTTTATCGGGATGGAGAACTTTGTCCGTTTATTCACCCGCGATTTGGATTTTTGGAAGTCGGTAATGAACACCGTAGTCTATTCCGGAGGAAAACTCTTGTTAACTCTACCGCTATCATTTATTTTAGCGGTAATTCTAAACAGTAAGCTAAAAGGAAGAGATTTTTTTCGGATTACCGTATTTATGCCGACCATTATCAGCACTGCGGTAATGAGTCTGATCTTTTATTTCATTTTTAATTCTTACAACGGAATAGTAAACCAGTTATTGCTGCGGTTTGAGTTGATCGATACTCCTCTGGAGTGGCTGGGAACAAAAATGGCCATGTTCACCTCAATTATTGTGGCTTCCTGGGGAGCGATCGGAAATTATATGATCTACTTTTTAGCCGGATTACAGTCGATCCCCGATGAACTATATGAAAGCGCCGCCATCGACGGGACCAATTGGTGGCAAGCTTTGTGGCATATCACGCTGCCGATGATGGGACCGGTTTTACAGGTGGTAGTGATGTTGGCGATCATTATCAGTTTGAAAGGATATGAAAGCATTATGATTTTAACCGCCGGAGGGCCGGGTGGAGTAACCGATGTAATGTATTTATATATTTATAAGTTATTCTTTCCCCTATCGGAAATCGGCGGCAATGTCACGCTGCAATACGGTTATGGTTCGGCGGTGGCTTTTGTCTCTTCGATTATTGTCGGTTTGATTACCGTGGGCTATCTTTATTGGTCGAAAAAGATGAATGAGGTGTTTTAAATCCATTTTTATAGGGCGGTGTTTGCGATGGACCCAGTTAGAATGAAGCAATTAGAAACAAAGTATTTAACTGACGACAAATCCCGGAGCCATAAATTGACCAAAGGATTGGGATATATATTCATCTATGCCTTTTTAGGCGTAATAGTGGTTTTCACAGTATTTCCCGTTCTATATGCGGTGTTGGGGGCTTTCAAATCCAACGCCGAAGTGACTTTAGGCGGTACGATTTTACCTAAGGAATGGATCTTTGAAAATTTCGTATCGGCTTGGCATAAGTCCAATTTCGCCATTTATACCTGGAACAGTTTGTATGTGGCGTTTTTCGTTACTTTGGGTTCATTGTTGATCTCATCGGCGGCCGGTTATTGCTTGGCCCGGCGCGAATTTCCGGGCAAGAAATTATTAACCGGCCTATACTTGGCTACCATGTTCATCTCGATTGGAGCTGTAACCTTACGGCCCCTATACTTATTAATTGTGCAACTGGGGCTTCAAAATACCCTATGGGGGATTATTCTGGTGCAAACCGGGGCACAAGGAACCAATATCTTTCTGGTATCTCGGTTTGTCAAAAGTGTTCCGGCCGAATTGGACGAAGCGGCGACCATTGACGGGTGCGGTTTTTTCCGAATTTATTGGAATATTATATTACCTTTAATCAAACCGGTATTGGGTGTGGTTGGTTTGTTTTCCTTCCGGATGTCCTGGAACGACTACATTTTACCGTCGATTTTTACAATGACTCAACCCGCTT
>JBLNDC010000299.1:0-2923 GCA_050261255.1 Bacteroidota bacterium | reverse complement strand
AAAGGCGATTATTCTATTTGATAAAGCGGCTCGGGTCCAAATGGAACAAGGTGTTTCACTGAAAAAGATTTTGGCGGACCCAATCCGGGAACAGCTTTCCAGAGCAAAATATATTAAAGAGGATGAAATCGCGAAACTGGAAGCGATCGTTGCTGATTTGCAAAAGAGAGCTGCCGTAGGGGTGGAGGTATAACCATGTTCAAAGAATATCAAACCGTTAAAGAAGTAGCCGGACCGTTGATGTTAGTCGACCAGGTGGCTGAAGTCAAATACGGCGAACTAGTCGAGATCCGATTAAGCAACGGCGAATTACGCCGCGGCCAAGTTCTGGAAGCTAACGGCAACCAAGCCCTGGTCCAGCTCTTTGAAGGTTCAACCGGGATCAATCTCCAGGAAAGCAAAGTCCGTTTCTTAGGAAAGAGTATTCAGATCGGAGTGGCCCCCGATATTTTAGGCCGGGTCTTCGATGGTTTGGGAAGACCCCGCGATAACGGGCCGGCCATCATCCCGGAACGGAGTATGGATATTAACGGCGCGCCGATTAATCCTTATGCCCGGAACTATCCGTCGGAGTTCATTCAAACCGGTATTTCAGCCATTGACGGTTTAAATACCCTGGTCCGCGGGCAGAAGCTTCCGATCTTCTCGGCCAGCGGCCTGCCCCATGCCCAATTGGCGGCGCAGATCGCCCGCCAGGCCAAGGTGTTGGGCGCTGCGGAGAAATTCGCGGTCGTCTTTTGCGCCATGGGAATCACTTTTGAGGAAGCGGATTACTTCATCACCGATTTCCGGAAGACAGGAGCCATCGAACGGGCCGTGCTCTTCATGAACCTGGCCAATGATCCGGCGATTGAAAGAATTTCCACTCCCCGGATGGCCTTGACCGTGGCCGAGTATTTAGCCTATGACCTGGAGATGCAGGTATTGGTAATCCTGACCGACATGACCAACTACGCTGAGGCGTTACGGGAGATCTCGGCGGCCCGGAAGGAAGTCCCAGGCCGGCGCGGTTATCCCGGATATCTCTATACCGACCTAGCCACCATTTATGAGCGGGCGGGCCGGATTAAGGGGCGGAACGGTTCCA
This sequence comes from Bacteroidota bacterium, assembly GCA_050261255.1. Classification (GTDB taxonomy): domain Bacteria; phylum Bacillota; class UBA4882; order UBA8346; family UBA8346; genus JAAYHS01. Next base: position 1,836 of record JBLNDC010000299.1, on the reverse strand, counting down.
TTACTCAGATACCGATCCTGTCGATGCCGGAAGATGATAAGACCCATCCCATTCCCGACTTGACCGGATATATTACCGAAGGCCAGATCATTCTCAGCCGGGAGTTGCACCGTAAAGGGATTTATCCACCGATTGACGTGTTACCGTCTTTGTCCCGTTTGAAAGATAAAGGAATCGGTAAGGAAAAGACCCGGGAGGACCATGCCGATACCATGAACCAGTTGTTTGCAGCCTACGCCCGGGGTAAGGAAGCCAAAGACTTGGCGGTTATTTTGGGAGAGGCAGCTTTGTCGGACCTGGATAAAAAATTCGCCAAGTTCGCCGATGAATTTGAAACTCGGTACGTAGCCCAAAAGGAAAATGAGGACCGGGCGATCCTGGATACCCTCTCTTTAGGTTGGGAGCTGTTGACGCTCATTCCCAAAGCCGAACTGAAACGGATCCGGGACGAATATATCGAGAAGTATTTGCCGAAAGCAGAATAGTCAAAATACAGCAGTCAGGAGATTGGGGTTCGTTCCCAGTTCACAAATGAGGATTTGTTTTGAGGGCTAGTTCAAAACTGAAAGTTAAGCTCTGATGCTAGTTACCAGTTAAGAACTTATTACCGGATTGATATCGCCCAAACCTGTGAACGAAGCCCAAGAGCACCACCCAGATTTATTTAACTGGGAACTGTAAACGAAGCCTGAGATAAAGAGTAAATACATTCTCTTGGGCTGGCTCCTGACCACTATAGGTTTTAGTTTGTTAGCTTATTACTATCGTATAAGCGGGAGTATAGAAGATGGAAATAAGAGTCAACCCGACCCGGATGGAACTGAACCGGTTGAAGAAACGGCATAAGGTGGCCATTCGCGGGCATAAGTTGTTAAAGGATAAACTGGACGAGTTGATGAAGGACTTCATGAAGCTGGTCGAGGAAAACCGGCGTCTGCGCGGCGCGGTCGAGCAGGAATTGGCCGGTTCGGTCCAGGGGTTCATGATGGCCCGGGCGATCATGTCCAAGGAAACAGTGGAACAAGCCATCGGTTTCCCCAAGGTTAAAGCGGAGATCACCGCCGGGGTCCGGAATATGATGAGTGTCGAGGTCCCGGTCTTTAACTTGAAAGAGAACGAGGTTAAGGGGGGCATTTATCCTTATGGTTTTGCCCAAACCTCCGGTGAACTGGACCAGGCCATTAGAAAGCTCTCCGAGAGCTTAAAAAGCCTGATCAAACTGGCTGAGGTGGAAAAAACCGTTGAACTGCTGGCCGGGGAGATCGAAAAAACCCGCCGCCGGGTTAATGCGTTGGAGTATGTGTTAATCCCGCAACTGGCGGAGAAGATCAAGTTTATCACCATGAAGCTGGATGAGAATGAACGGGGCAACTTGACCCGGTTGATGAAGATCAAAGAGATGGTAAGGGCGAAGTAGACCGGGATTTGACAGATTATACGGATAAGACGGATTATAACCCATAGTTGTGACTGTGGGTTTTTTGTTTGATTAAGTAATAAGATTTTGACTCATCCGGACCAGGCAAATAGCGTTATGTGTTTGTTTAATGTCATTTAATTCAAGAAAAAGAGATTTATTTAAATAATTTAAAAATATTAGCAGGAAAAAGTTTCTTTGTAACGAATTTTTTTGGAAAAATATTGGAAAGAGGTTATGGTAAATTGAATTTAAGATGGGGGAATAATATAGTAGCAATAGCCCGGCCGGGAAGGCCGGGCTTTAATGTTTTTATCGGTAAAAACCGGTAAAATTCGACAAAACGAAGTTGAGGATTTTAATGTATAAATGTTTAATTGATGGATAGTTTAGGGGGATGAAGATGCGAAAAGGTTTAT
>JBLNDC010000298.1:0-3983 GCA_050261255.1 Bacteroidota bacterium | reverse complement strand
GAAGGAGCTATCGGAACGGGATATTTGCACCCAATTTATCTTACCTGCTTTGATCAAAGCGGGCTGGGATGTTGAAAAGCAAATCCGTGAGGAAGTTTTTTTCACTGATGGCCGGATTTATGTTAAGGGCAATAAGACAGCCAGGGGAGAAAGAAAACGGACATTAAACTGAAGCGTTAATGAAGGGCTATTTGTATTAGTATATATAGAATATATATAAGCAAATAAAGTAAGCAGAACAATAAATACAAAAATCATCCCAATAGAGATTTATTTTTTCGAAGGGAGCATTATATGTCAAAGGATAACAACGCATTCTTTAAAACCAAAAACAGCTGGTCGGAGATTAAGGATCGGCTGCTTGCCTGTTATCTACCGCAGTATTTTCAAAAGGTGCTGATGACAAATAAGCCTATATTCTATGTTGACTGCTTCGCTGGTAAAGGTAAATTCGATGACGGAAAAGATGGATCTCCGCGTATCGCCCTGAAAATTAGAGATGAATGTATTCGTCAATCAAATGCACGAAATGCCCAAATTCATACTTACTTCATCGATTTAAACTATGCTGATGAATTAACGGCTAATATTTCAGATTATTGTAATATTAATGGTAAGATTGTAGTGATTTCAGGAAAATACGAAGAAAAAATCGAATCCCTACTATCGGATATGAGAGGTAAGAATGTTTTTTTATACATCGATCCCTATGGAATTAAGGCGCTCGATTACGGACTTTTTTCCAAATTTGCCGGCTATGGCTTTAATAGTATTGAAATGCTGATCAATATGAACTCCTTCGGATTTATGCGAGCGGCTTGCAGTGCCATGCGGATTGAGTACACTTTGGAGGAGTCTCTCGATGAACTGGTCGAATACGAACCAACCCAGGTTGATACATCCGCACAATCTATAAACTTATTGAATAACATTGCTGGGGGGAATTACTGGCAAGCTATAGTAAAGGATTATAACGACAAAAAGATAGATGGTTACCAAGCCGAGAAGTGCTTCTCTACCGAATACAAGCGACGGCTCAAAAAGAAATATAAATATGTGCTTGATATGCCTATTTGTATTAAGAATAAACAACATCCAAAATACCGAATGATGCATGTCAGTAACCATGAAGATGGTTGTATTTTGATGGCGGACAATATGTTTTCTCGTTCTGATGAACTATTTATCGAAATTCAAAACCAAAACCAATTAAGCTTATTTGAATATGATGTCCAAAATGAGGTAATTAATAAAGACGATATCCGTCAAAAAATGACAAGTTTTTTGGTAAATTTCTCTAATGGGATAACCGCAAACAAATTGATTGCAGCATTCTTTACGGAATATGGGGTATTGTGTAAATCTGGTGATATTCGTGATGTATGGAAAGATATGGAACAAAGCGGGGAAATAACAGTCATGCGTTCACCAGCAATTACCTCTAAAGGGATACCATCAAAATTTTTTACTGAAAGACACAAGAGGCAGAGTGTGACAATAAGGAGAAAGACGTGAAAACGGTTAAAGGATATATAGAAAGAAAATCCATGCTCTATAAAACCGGTGTGGAATATGGCGACTACACCATGAACCATGTTCTTGGCTGTTCACACGGCTGTAAATACCCTTGCTACGCTTTTTTGATGGCTAAACGTTTTGGCAAAGTAAGTTCATACGAAGAATGGATAGAGCCATATTTGGTCAACAATACACTAGAGATTCTCGATCGTGAAATACCGCGGTTGAAGTTAAAAATTCAGTCAGTACAGCTATGCTTTACCACCGACCCATTCATGTACGAATATGACGAAATAAAGGTAATGAGTCTTGCCGCTATCAAAAAGCTAAATGAGTCTGGCATAAAATGCACGGTTCTCACAAAAGGGTTATTGCCTTCCGAACTGGAGGACCTATCTAAGGACAACGAATACGGAATTACCCTTGTTTCTCTGGATGAAGCATACCGTAAACGAATAGAGCCGGGAGCTGCTTCTTACAAGGATCGTTTAATGGCGTTGAAAGCATTGCACGATAAAGGATGTAAAACCTGGGTAAGTGTTGAGCCGTACCCTACGCCGAATCTAATTAAACAAGACTTACGGGAAATTTTGGAGACCATTGCTTTTACAGATAAAATCATCTTTGGACGTACGAATTACAGCAAGGAAATAAGCGTTTATACCGACCATAGATCGTTCTACAATGAGCAGGTTGAATTGCTTGTTACTTTTTGTAAAGAGCGAAATATTAAGTTCCACATTAAGGATGGAACAATAAACAAAGTGAAAAACGAGTGAAGAAGTATAACTGAGAAAAAAGCATTATCTGGTTTGAAATCGCAATTCGATTTATCCATGGGGAAATTCTATGATACAATATAAGTATATATTTTGATAAGAGGCAAAAAAATGGCTAATCTAACTAAACCTAACGGTAAATTATTCACATCAAACCCAAACGGCTTAAAGAAATTAAAAGTAGACGCTGAATTATGGCAAATTACCAGAGCGGGCATCGACATTCCAAACGCGACCATTGTCAGAGAATTATCGCCGTCGCCAGAGTTATATTACCAATACATCACTCAATGGAAAGGGTTGCCCCCTCAGGACTGGTGGACTCAATATGAACAGAGATTTTTAAAGGAACTTCATTCCCCTGATAAGCTACAGCTTTTAAGAAAAATATATTGTAAACTATTGAAAAATACTAACATAGTTTTAATCTGTTTTTGTCAAGACCATTTGCATTGTCATCGACGTTTGGTTGGGGATTTTTTCAGGACATATGATGTTGAGGTTGAGGAATTGAATCCACTCATGCAATTATCAATGTTTTAAAGGAGTTTATATGCGAACTATCTGTACAATTGGATTCGCTAAAAAATCTCTAAAACAATTTATACAGCTCTTAAAAAACGCTAATGTAACTCGAGTAGTTGACATTCGACTCAATAACACATCACAACTTGCGGGATTTGCTAAAAAAGACGATTTAAATTATATTCTGGAGCTTGTGGGAATCGACTATACACATTTTGAAGATTTAGCTCCGGATAAACAACTCTTAGAGGATTACAAAAAGAAACATATAAGTTGGAACGATTATGAAAAGCGATACTTAGATTTACTTATAACTAGAAAAGTCGAACAAAGAATTGATATAATTTTAGGAAAAGGGCTGCCTTGCTTATTATGCAGTGAACACGAACCCAAATTTTGTCACAGACGATTATTAGCGGAATATATCAGAGATCATTATAACGACCAAGTAGTTATTAAACATCTTTAATAAAAAAGGAGGTTCTGGATGTTAATAACCTTACTGGCGGTTACAAAAGTAAATTCCCCTGATAGATTTTGTATAGCCGGAATGACGGATAATGGAAAATGGATTAGACCCATCCCTAATGATAAAGCAAATCGATTTTGGCTTAGAAGAGACTTAACTAGGGTAACTGGTGAATTTACTAAAAGTGGCGATGTATGGGAGATTGAAGGTGATTCTCCGGATGAATTTCAGTTTCCTAACCATACAGAAGATTTTATTATAACTAAACGTAAATATATAAAAGGGCTAAGTAATAATGAGCTTATGGATTTTTTACGGGGTAAGGTGGAAAGTGAAAGTAATTTTTATGATACAATAAATGCAAAAGGAAGAAGTCTTTGTTTAATGCAAGCTGAAACGGTTATCCCTCAAATTACAAATTGGAATGGTGTCGATAAGCCAAAAGTTAAATTTTATGGATCCAGATTTGATTTAAATAATCCAAAGACAAAAAATAACGATTATATAGTAAAAGATTGTAAGTGGGTACACTTAATCTTACAAAGAGTTCAATTACCTGCTTTAAGCGAAATCACTACTGTCCGGTTAACGGATCTATTTGAACGCCAAAACCATTGCAATTATTGAATAAAACGGCCGTCTAAACTTTTTTCGATTTGAATTCAGATTTTTATTAGGATACTCTTTAGGCA
>JBLNDC010000297.1:0-4171 GCA_050261255.1 Bacteroidota bacterium | reverse complement strand
TTGGTAGCCTCAATGATGCTTTTAATAATTTCAATTATTCTTTTTTCGTATCCCTGAAACTGCCCCAGCTTTACCATTGCAGCCAAGGTTAAGATTCCACCCTGGAGGCTGGCGTTACAGTAATCTCTCGATTTCCATCCCCAAAATTCACGATCACCATAACCCCGGGTCATAGAAAATGGGTCTAGATCATACATAGAAAGCAAGCGTGGTAAGTGTTTTTTGCAAATTTCCAAATAAATTTCCTTCATTTTACATCGCCTATTAAATCTTTTAAAATCAAATGCCAATTATAATCCGATGAATATACATGATTATGCCAGTTTAAGGTTAAAACGCCATCAAAGACTTTCACCCACTGCTTAATATTCTTAGCTTTTTTCAAAGCCTCATCATTATTTAATCTTAAATAATTAAAAAGGGTACAATCCATAATATTTAAAGGATATTCGCGAATTTCATAAGCTTTCTCCTCTTTAAAATTATAGGGAAAATATGGTGTACAAAGTCCGCTTCTAAACCCGGTCTGGTCATTAAAACCGAGAGTACTGTCATTTTTAATCCCTGCTTGTTCTAGAATATCAAAAGTATCATGTACACTAAACTTTAACCAATGGTTTCGGTTCCATTCAACCGGGCCCATCAAAGTAGTCAATATAGTCAATTCTCTTTGATATTTCTTAAAATCTTGATAAGCGCTAAAACTGGCATGTAAACCAGTAAGAACCGTTTTATCATGCAATTCCAGCAGTATATTTCTAATTCTTTTTTTTGCAATATCATATTGTGGATCAAAAATCCAATATTTAAACCAGTCGTTAATATTCCGTTCTTTTGAATAAATAAAAAAGATGGATTGCACCTTAAGGGCATGATCTAATTTTATGATCTCATCAATATTGCTATAATTTGCTGGTGTAATAAAATGCTTAGCCGCTTTTCCAAAATCCGAAAAACCGGGTTTGATTTGCCCGGACAAAATTTTTCTAAGCCCGTTATAGCCATAAAACAATGCTTGTTTACTTCGGTTCAATAAGGTTTTAAATAAGGCATCGATATCATGGGTGAGTAATATGCTAAACTGTCTATCATTCCTATAATTGATTGCCAAAAAAGAGGATAGCAAATTTTCAAGCATTGAAAAAAGGCAATTGACAACCGGAATTTCAATAACTTCGGCAGGTACCTTAAGCTTATTAAAATATGAACCTAAGTCTCCATGCTTTTCTTCGTAAAGATACTCTCGGTATAAACTCATATGGAAAAAACAATTCCAAAATAGATCAAAATTTAACCTTATTTGATTTTCATTTCTTATTCCCTCAATTTCTTCTCCTACGATCGAATATTTTAAAATCGGGAGGCGATTAGCAATTTCCATCCCGGTATATCTCAGACCGGATTCAAGAAAAACATACTCTTCAAGCTGGTTGGTATAATTACAATACGGAATAATTATTGTTGGTAGCTCTTTAGAAACAGGGTTTTCTTCGCCATAAACCAAGTAACAATCAGCCGAAAGATTCTTTATTTCATCAATACCAAAAGGACCAATTATAACTATATTGCAAATAGATATATCACGAAAATTATCAACTAAATAGCTAATTTGTTTGTTATTAATCCGTTTATCATTTATAATTACTGCAATCTTCACTTCGCGCTCATCCGTTTCAAGTTTCTAAAAAAAACCTCCAGACAAAGTAAACCCCAGAGTTGTCTCCCAAATTTCTGCTCCACTCTCAATGCTTTATTCAGGTTACGTTGATTGATAATTCCCCGCTTAATCAGTTCACCATCACATAATAACCCCTGGATATAATCATTCAACCCGTTTTCATACCACAAATTCAATGGTACCGGAAATCCTTTTTTATCTTTTCGTTCTAGTATCTCTTTAGGTAAAATATTTTGTACCGCCCGTTTAAAAATATATTTGGGCTCACCTGCTTTAAATTTCATTGTGGGAGGGATACCGGCAACCAACTCTACGATCCGGTAATCCAGCATCGGCAGCCTTGATTCCAAGGAATGCGCCATGCTGGTCCGATCTTCAACATGCAAAATTGAGGGTAAAAAAGTCTTGATGTCAAAATGGGTCATCTTATTAAAATAGGACGCCGTATTCGAACTCTCGAATATCTCTAAAAACTCAGCAAACACCTTTCTTTTCGGATCGTAAATTTCTTGGTTTATTAAGCCATTTAGATCATCCATCCGCTGGATTAAAGCAAAATAACGATGCGACATGGGCTCAAAAAGACCGCTCGACCAGAACTTTTTAAGTAATGGCTCATAATTTCTGATATAGGGCAGGTTAACGATGATCGAATTAATATCAACTACAAACCGGCCTTCTTCGTTATTTTCATAGATAGCACCCTTAATACATTGTTCTAAATAGGCAATTAAATAACGGATATAGCCGCCAAAAATTTCATCCCCACCCTGTCCTCCCAGCACTACTTTTACATTTTCCGAAGCTAGTTTGGAGACAAAATATTGGGGAAAGACACCGGGCCCAGCCTGGGGTTCATCCATATAATACATGATATCGTCAAATGTTTTGACAAAGTCTTCACAAGTTGGCCTGGTCTCAAAATATTCAGTATTCTCTCTTTGTGAAACCAACCTTGCATACTCGGTCTCATCAAAATCCCGGCCTTCCGAAAATGCTCCGGTAAAAGTCCTGACTCTCCCATGTAACAAATGAGCGGTAATAGTCGCTACCGTGCTGGAGTCTAAACCGCCACTAAGATGGGTCCCTAACGGAACATCACTTCGTAACCTTAAACGAACCGAGTCTTCCAATAACATTAGAATCCGGTCAATAAAATAATCCTCGGTATGATAAGAGTCGATTTCATAATTCAAATCCCAATATTTTTGGATTATTACCTTTTTCTCTTTAACCAGGAAGTAATTTCCAGGTTGTAGAGACTTAACCCCTTGATAAAATGTCTTTTCTCCAAGTGTATATTGAAGTGCCAGATAATCTTGGACAGCATCAAAGTTTACGTCTATTTTTTTAATCTCCGCTGCTAAGATTGCCTTTATTTCAGAACCAAAAATAAATTTCTCAGAGTCCCAGTAATAATAAAACGGTTTAATACCGAGCCGATCACGGGCGCCGAATAGTAATGCTTTTGGCTTATCATAGATTACAAAAGCAAACATGCCATTCAACCTACTTAAGCACTCTTCACCATACTCAATATACATGTTTAGTAAAACTTCAGTATCAGAATAAGAACTAAATTTATATCCCTTTATTAACAACTCTTGACGGAGCTCTAGATAATTATAAATCTCTCCATTATAGACAATCACAAAGTTATTATCTGTCGAAATCATTGGCTGTTTACCATTATCAAGATCGATAATGCTCAACCTCCGATGACCCAAACCAATATGACCATCGAAAAAAAAGCCCTGGTCATCAGGGCCTCGATGGGCAAGTCGATCCGCCATCCTATTTAATTCAATAGGATCTACATTATTACTTGAATCAAAATTAAGCCTGCCGCAAATGCCGCACATAATTCAATGTAACTCCGTTATTTTCGTTATTGTAATTTTCTTGATATATCCGTCGTTCATATAAAAGTTGGGCTAATTTCCGGCGTTCCTTTTCAATAGGGCCCCAAGGGTAAATATATTTTAAGGCAAGAACCAAATAACCCAAGGTGGTGATACTGGATAACATTTTACTTGGGCTCAATTTCTGTTCATAATGAAGTTCAAATGGCACTTCAGCAAACCTGGCTTTCATATTTCTCAATACAACTAGCTTTTCCAGGGTACAAGTAAAGCCTAAACCTTTTAAACTAATAAAATCATTTCCGTAAATCTTTAAAGCATCTTGAATTATTGAAGCGCGGTAAGCCCGGTAACCACAGGAATATTCCCATACCCCTTTTATAGGAAAGAAAATCTTCATAAAGATGTTGGCGCATCTACTGATAAACTTGCGATATCCATCCAAACCATGCTGTCCTCCTCCTGGTTGAAACCTAGAAGCGATAACCACATCAAATCCTTCATCAATTTTTTTAATCATGTCCAACATATATTTTGGTTCATGTGTATCGTCACAATCCATCCTGATAATAATATCATTTGGATTTGATAACTCTGCGGCTCTCTCAAACATATCCCGGGAAGTCTCCCC
>JBLNDC010000296.1:0-2700 GCA_050261255.1 Bacteroidota bacterium | reverse complement strand
CGGAATGTCTCGTTAATATCGTTGTAGCGCTTTTGGGCGATTTCATCATCATAAATATTTTTGACCGGAGCATCAAAGAAAGAGCGGACACCGGTGAACTCGACGGCTTTTTCAGCTGTCGATCCGGGAGCCCCTGCAACCCTGTATTTCGGGGTAATTGGGAATAGCCCTCTTTCCATGAATACCCGTTGGCCTTCCTCAGTATGTAGAAATTCAATAAAAGCTTGAGCGGCGCGGGCATTTTTAGCGCCGGCCAATACCGCGATAGGTTCGCAAGTGACGAAACAGTTCTCCGGGGCTACGAACCGAACATCGTAACCAGCCAACACTTCTTCAAACTGCATGTAACTTGGAACCGCAAAACCGACCGCCGCCTCACCCTTGGCGACCAAAGAAGGAACGTCGCGACTCCTAGCAGCGAAATGGGGTGTATTAGCGGCTAACTTCTCCGCCCAAGTCCAGCCTTTTTCCAAACCCATCGCTTGAAAAATTACTTCATATGAGGCATGGTTGGAGCTGGAGCGGTCCGGTGTGCATTGCGCCACCCAGCCTTTGAGTTTAGGATTAAGTAAGTCATCCCAGGTTTTGATCGAAGCAACGCCCAATCGCTTTAACAGTTTGGGATTATAACTAACTCCATAAGGCTCTAGAGTCGTCCCAACCCAAAATCCATTAGGGTCTTTTAAAGGCACCGGTTTGGGTTGGCCAATGGAGCCGGGGATTGCGCCAAGTATCTCATCCGATATTTCCAGTTTAGCTAATAATTTCTGCTGGGCCAGTTTGTCAAATAAGGCGCTTTCACCGCCCCAGAAGATATCCGCCTGCGGCCGTCCCGCCCATTCCGTAATCTTACCGAAACATACAGGGGTCCCTGCATAACTGGCATTGACCGTTACATTGATACCGTATGTTTTTTGAGCATAAGCTTTGAACTTCTCAGCGGCTCCGTCAACGATGAACTTAGTTACAGGGGTAATCAATACCAACTCCGATTCGATGACCGGAGGGGCTGCCACTGCGATTACCGATGACACCATAATACCCAGAACAATCAATAAAATTAAACCTTTTCTCAATGTCACACCTCCCAAATTTCCAATCTCTTCCTTATACTAGCTAACTAATTCCCTTTCTTCACCTCCTTTTCCGAAGTCTCTTAGAACGGAGCGAAGATTTCCGACAAATATTCTTGAAACATACTGAATAAATTACCTGATTCTCTTTACAGCCCTCTTGAAAAGTGACATATCGATTAAAAAAATAAAAAGAAGTCGTCGAAGAATACATTCTCCCAACGGCTTCTCTTTTTCTCAAAGCCACCTAATCATATTATAATGATTCTAATCTTTTACCGTTTTTCCTGCTAACACTTTACAAATTATTTATAAAAATTAAACCGATAATTTACAGAAATAAAACCGGTTATGGTTAAAGGCTCCAAAGGTCGGCCCGGCTAGTGGAAACAGCCATCACTCCCACTTTTATAAGTTCGATAATCTCTTCCTTAGCGCTGATCATGCCTCCCGCGATAATCGGGATCTGGCAGTTCCGTTTAATCTCGGGTATTACTTTAGGAATAATTCCCGGCATAATCTCCATCAAATCCGGGTGATTGCCTTGCATCATTTTTAAACCGGTTTGAATCGAGAGTGAATCCAAGATGAACAAACGTTGAATTGTGGCTAACCCTAAATTTTTGGCCGATTGAATCAAGTTGGGTTTAGTAGTTAAAATGCCACTAGGCCCTACCTCCGCTTTAATAAATTCCAAAGCGGCCGGGTCTTTGCTAAGTCCCGCCACCATTTCCAGGTGGACAAAGGCCAACTTCTGAACGTCCTCGATCCGTTTCACCCGTTCTTTTAAATTTGAAAGAGTAGCATCCAACAAAAAAACGATGGCGACCGGGGATTTAAGTGCCGCTTTAAGGCCGGTTTCATCTCGCACTGCCGCGATAATCGGATGAGCTTCCAATAAATCGAAGATTTTATTCTCGGAAAGCACTCCATCACCTCATCTTAATGTTATTATAAAAACAAAAGTCACAGACATCCTCAATGGATCCTGTGACGTCTCTTTACTCTGGCCACAATGATATCTTCACTAGTATTTATATTATAATCTAGTGAATCTATGCTGTCAATTCACCGAATAATCTCTTTAATCTCCTCGAGCGGCACCTTCTCAACCTCTTCCGCTCCGCCGCAGAGCTTAATCTCATACTCTTCCGCCCCGGGATTTATAGTAATTACAATTCCTTCTCTTCCATCCGATAACCGAACCCGGGTTGATTTTTCAATTAATGTTCCTGACATCTCTCATCGCCTAATTTAGTTTATCCCAACCTCGCCTATTTAACTAAATTGCGTCAAGATAATCAGCCTAATCATCAATTCACTCATATTGATAAAAGAGATATCAAAGTGCCAGCAGTTGACTTACATTTTCGGCAATGCTCCCAGCCATCCTTTACGAAGCATTTTACTGAGTTCTATTACCAGAGGGCCATATTCAGGCTCATCGATCACATTATTATTCTCTGACGGATCTTTACGGTGATCATACAGCTCCCTTGCCATGACCTCACCGGTTTTTCGATTTCTCCATTCAATATAACGATATTCTGAAGTCCTCATGGCATAACCCATAACTTCACCGCGGGGATATTGACTGAAGGCCGCCTTTTTCCAAGGAAGTTTGGGG
>JBLNDC010000295.1:0-3832 GCA_050261255.1 Bacteroidota bacterium | reverse complement strand
AGCCGTTTTTTAGTGATGGGCGGCCACGAGGAAGGAATAATAGCTTTCGGCCCGGATTTAGACGCTGCGGGCGGGGTTTTGTTGGCCAATTTGAAGTGAGGAAGATAATAAAGCCAAATATAAATTTGAATTTGCAAGCAAACACCCCACGGTGCGCGGGGGGTTGTAAATAATAACCGATGAAAAAGGGGTTGGTTGGGCCGACCCCTTTTGGTCTTATTGGATTAACTCACTATACCGGCATGATGAAATACCGATCTGCCGCAGGAAACTATAGAGCGTGGTTGAGATCTGGACTATAGTCACCGTCTCGGCGACTTCATCCTCGGCAACCACATAGGAAACCGGTTCTTGGGCTCCGATGTTGGCCTGGAAAACGCAATGCAACGATAGACCGGCTAGGGATGCCGGCGGAGCGGCAACTGGTTCACAAAGGGGAATTCCGGCGTTCTGGAGTTCACTGAAGACGGTTTCCGAAACCCGTTGGATGATAATCTGCTCGCTGTCTTCTTTTTCCATCACCGCAAACTGTCGCGGCGGAGTCCCCAGCAGAAAAATGCAGTGCACAACGATATTGGCGGAAGGATCTGAACAAGCCATTCCAAAAGCCCTCCTTTCATTGGTGACTAACATAAAGTATGAAAAAGAAGAGCAATCGGTTCTAATTCCCCCGGCCCTTATTTCCGGACTATGATTATGTCTTTGGCCTATACCGGATTTTAGCATTAATTCATACAATGTATCGATACTAAGTGGGTTCCGATGGCAAACTGCGGCTAAAATCCGTCTCTTAGTATTGCGACAACATTTTTAGTTGTCTTTGAATTTAATTTTAAAGTAAATGAGGTGAAAAAATGTCCGATAATTATATCCCGGGCTCATGCCCGGAAGGTTATAAACCTATGGGTTGTCCTTCACAATATCCTTGTATGGGCGTTGGATACACCGGCGGGATTCCAAGGGTGATTCAGTATACCATTCAAGCGGGAGACACTTTATGGCGACTGGCCGGGAAATATAATACTACCGTAGAAGCAATTATGGCGGCCAACCCCGGCATCGACCCCAACAATTTACAAGTAGGGCAAGTTATTTTAATACCGGATCCGCCATTCTTTTGGTGGGGCGGATTTGGCCCATTGTTTAGGCCATGGTTCAGCCCCTGGTTTGGTCCCTGGTTTGGCCCATGGATTTAGAGAGGACAATTTTCCCCTTTTCCCTAAATGGTCAATTTACCAATTCACCGAGAAAGGTTTTGAAATCGTTGATTATGATTTCTAAAACCTTTTTGATTCTAATCAAAGAGCAGGGCATTTGTGAGTAAAAATTTTAATCCGTGTAAATCCGTGTTAATCCTGTCTAAAACAATATCTTTCGGGACGGATCCTTCCTGTGCCGTTGAAAAATCCCGGTCTTGCATAGATATTCAATTTCTAGGCTGGAGTCGCTCAATTTTTTATTTCGCTTGTTTCCATGGTGATTGCACTCTCGATTAAGAAGGGTATTTTCATAACCGCCGGCGCGGGCTGAACATCCCCGGCGCCGGGTTTTTTGCTCAGTTCTATTTGGCCGGCGATTTTTTGGAATAATTTACTCTCTACCGGAAACCCGGTATTTTCATCGAGGTTGACAGTGCCTTCAAGCGTTCCATTCAGGTTGAATTTCATTTTAAAATCCCCCATATCAAGCGGTGGAATATCTTCATTGGTTTTAAGGGTAGCCTTTGTTTCCAAAGACGCGATCCCGTTTTGGCGCCCGCTTAATTTATAAACGTTCTCCACTACCATCGGAAATGGTTTAGTGATGGGAAGTTTTTGAGTCCAGCTATCGCCCGGGCCCACCGGACTATCCGGGAAGCAAACCATATTCCCGTAAGTCTCCTTGATGGCTTCATCCCCAAACTGCTCTTTCAAATTGGCCATTACCATCTTAGCGGCGGGACTGGCGCCCGTTTTTTCACTTAAATTTGCCATCAGGGCATCGACTCCTTGAATCTCAACAACCTTGCCTTGGGAATCCATTTTCAGGATTAAGCTTTGTCCAAGTAAACCCGCCAGCCCTTCGGCTCCGGTCGGTAAAACCGCCGGCGGGTTGCTGGAATCGTAATCAATCCGGCCCCCCGGTCCGTCCTGAACCATTTTTACGGCCTTATAGGTTACTTTGATAGTGAATCCCCCGTTTTGGCCAACGTCAAGCACATCGTAAACCATATCCATTCCGAAAGTTTGATTGATAACGGAGTCTTTATCCTAAACTGTCTGAGTTATCTTTTGGACGGAAGTGACCTTAATGTTGTAAGACTTCCCTTTCGCCGGACTGAACTTGAGCAGGATCTTGTCCTGGGCGAAACTGCCGGGGATCAGCAGCAATATACTTGCCAGCAATAATAGCCCCTTCCCTGTTTTTCTAAATAACATTGAACAACCTCCCTTGTTCTTCAACATTGTATGACATTTAAATAGTTTGATTTCCTAAGCATTGCATTCGACAATGGTATTAACCTTACCTGTTTTTTAAATCTCTTTTTTGATAACGAATATCTTTATATTGTGGGACTAGGGAAAAAGCGAACGATGGTTGTAAAAACGGTAGCTGGAGCAGTTTACGGACATCAAAAAAGCCCTTCCGAACTCGGAAACCCGCATTATTCTCATGGCGGATCTGAGGGGAATCGAATTGAGCCTCTGGCAAATCGGGGGGAGAGCAAATCGGAGGAAAATCAATAGTTATTTAAATAAGGGCAGGAATCATTAAGGTAATGTCGAAATTTTCATTAAATCTTATAGATAGCGACTATAGTCTTTCATTATCCCTTTGAAACCGTCGCTTTAATCTGGGTAATTACTAAAGTAGCCTATACCCCTGATAATAATGGAGATCAACAGGAGGGATATTAATGAAGGTCAAAGCATTTTTAGTTATTTTTGGAGTCGTGTTACTAGTATTACCCGGTTTCTCTTTTGGTGAATCCACACCAGCACCAACCGGCGCTAGCCAACCGCAATCCACAACAGAATCTCAAACAGCAACGCCACAGACAGTAAGCATTTATGTATTTTCCCCGAATACATTATTTGGGATAAGATCGGGAGTAAAAAAATTCCCAGTTTTCATCAATGGTTTATTAATAGCTAGTCTTGATTACTCCGAATATATTCATTATGAAATACCTGCAACCAAGATTAAAATTGCTACTTTTTATTTAGGCACATCCTCCGTTGTCAATGCGCCTGGAGGGAATTCTAATACGACTATGAAAGTGGAACCAATATATTCATCTGTAATAATTAAAGATGCGAAATTTGGCGAAACTTATTTTTTTGAAATTATCGACTTTCAAGGTGATCGTGTGAAAATAATTAGCAAAGATGAGGCTCAAAAACGCCTTAAAAAATATCATGAAATCGAATATTAATTGTCTCCAAGAAACGTAGTCACTTCCGGTGATTGCTTTTTTGGATATAAAGGGTAAGCGGATTGGAGTGAATATGGGTTCGCATTGATTCGTTTCTATCGCGGTTGCGCCCAATTCTCAATAACTAATCCGCTAACCCTTTGAAATTCCCTTTCATTATTCGTGATCAAGATTCCGGCGCCTGCAAGGACCGTCGCTGCGATAATCATATCATTGGGCCCGATAACAACTCCGGTTTTCTCAAGTTCCGCTCTAATACCGGAATTACAGACCGCCGTCTTGTCATCAAACGGGACTATCTCATACGGCAATAAGAACCGGTTGACTTTATCCAGGTTCTCTTTTCTTTAATTTTGAGTCAGCCTCTGTCCGAGGGACGGGGGTGAGTTGCTTTTCAAAAACCGCCCACGTAGAGCG
>JBLNDC010000294.1:0-4267 GCA_050261255.1 Bacteroidota bacterium | reverse complement strand
ATTGAGATTGACTATAATCGAAAACGTCGTCATTCAACAATCGGGAGTATGACCCCGGAAAACTTCGAAAATGAAAGAAAAAGTGCTTAACTTAGTGTCTAATTAATCGGGGGAAGCCCAGACTGGTTATTAAAAGGAATCGATATCCTTTATAAAGCCGGGGCTGATTTTGGAATAATTTCCGCCAACACGCCCCACGTTGTGTTTGACCAACTCAAAAGCTCTTCTCCCATACCGCTGATAAGCATCGTTGAAGAGACAAGCAAGAAAGCGAAAGAATTGAAATTGCAAAGAGTAGGATTGCTGGGTACGGGTTTTACAATGCGGTCGAACTTTTTCCAAAAGGTGTTCGCTAAAGATAACATCTCTATCGTTGTGCCCAAGGAACAAGAACAGGAATATATTCAGCATAAATTAATGACCGAGATTGAACTAGGGCGATTATTGGCGGAAACACGGGAAGGTTTACTGAAGATTGTCAAACGTATGGTTGATGAAGATTCGATCCAAGGAGTAGTTCTGGGATGTACGGAACTGCCCCTTATTCTCACCAAGAGCGAATTCGGTATTCCCTTCCTTAATACTACGAGGATCCACGTGGATAGTACAATTAGGTATTGTTTGACGGATGATTGGAAATGAAGACACTGCTTTACCGTGGTATGATAACTATCCGCCAAGAGGCAAAAACATTTATGGGTAGCGCCGGAGGAAAATATAACTGATTTGGGAATTCATAAAATAGATGACTTGAAAAGCAGTGATTTTGATTCGCTTACAAATTTGGAACCTGTTAATTCAATCCGTTTTTATAAAAAAGATCCCGGCTATGGGAATCCGACCTCAGGCGTTTTGGCCGTCTTTTACCCGAAAAAGCCGATTGTTCCGGATATTATGGATTTAGCGCCAAAAGTAAGGCACTGGGTCGATACAACAGATTTGACAATGGGAAACTGGACTTCAAAGGAAGAATTAATTCGGGGTCTGGAACATTTCAAATTTGACAAAGTTCCAGTTTATGAAGACGGCATCCCGATAGAAGGAAGGCTTCCCGGGGTCGAAGACCTTGGCGCGTTATACACTGTTATGACATATGAATTACATTAAGTTTACCCGATTATTATGTAATACTTTCTTTGGCTTCGGGGAGATATTTAAAAATGAAGATTATTAACCGAATTCGGGTTATATCAAGTCTCACTTGGCGGCAAATTTCGATCGTTATTATTCTTAGTATTTTAATCGGAGGCTGTTTGGGCCATAATACCGAATTACCTAAAATACCTGCGGCAAAAAAGGGGGTTCTGGATCTCCGCGGTTGGAATTTTGAGAAAAATGGGCCCATGTATCTTGACGGGGATTGGGAGTTTTACTGGAACCAGTTGTTAAAACCCACCGATTTCACCGGGAATAAGGCCGGGGGTTCATCGCCACGGTTAACCGGGGTAATTCGGGTGCCCGGTTCCTGGCAGGGATATCAATTTCAAAATAAAAAGCTAACCGGAAACGGATTTGCCACTTATCGGTTGAAACTGCTCTTGCCGGATACCGACCAATCTTTGGCCGTTAATATTCCTCAATTATTACCGCTTATCAACTCTGGGCCAACGGCAAACCGGTCGCATCCGCCGGTAAGGTCGGTAAATCCCGAATGACAATGACTCCCCAATATATTCAACGGGTTGTTGCTCTTAAACCCGATAATAACCGGCTGGAACTGGTGGTCCAAGTCTCCAACTTTCATCACCGACGGGGCGGCATTTGGCGGCCGATTCGACTCGGTTTCTATGAGCGGATCAAGCGGGATAATGACCTGGAAAAGGCCTTCGGTTTATTTGTTATGGCTAGTTTTATATTGATGGCTTTTTATAATTTGAACCTCTATTTTTATCTAAAGAAAGATCTGGCTCCGCTAATGCTGTCTATCTTTTTCGCAATCGGCGCGCTGCGGTCGTTACTGGTAGGCCAGCTCTTTTACACCTGGATTTTCCCGGATTTCGACTGGGAACTGGCCATGAAGCTTGAATATTTTACTTTTTATCTTTGCGGGCCGGTCTTCTACCGGATGCTCCGCTGTCTCTACCCGGCGGAAGTTCCATCTTGGTTTATCCGGGTTATTAGTTGGGCCGCCTATCTTTTTACCGGAGTTACCATTTTGACTCCGGCCAGGGTATATTCACCTTTGGCGCCGATCTTTCAAGCAATACTCTTGAGTAGCGTCATCTATATGTTGGCCGTTTTGGCGCGGATATCGGTGAAACGTAAAGAATATTTGATACTCGGCGTCTTTACTATAATTTTTCTATCGCTCTTCAATGATGTGTTATTTTATAATAATCTACTCCGGGCCGAGTTTCCCACGATCCCGATTATCGAAGGATTTTTGGATCTCCCCTTTTTATCCCGGCATATCCCCACCGGGTTCATCTCCATGGTCTTCTTCATCCTGATCTTCAATTTGTTAACCCTGAAAATGACCCAGTACTATTTCACCAGATCCGGCTTTATTGCAAAACCGGAGCTTGCCGCCGCCGTAATAGAAGAACACGACCTTACACCGCGGGAAGCGGAACTGGTCCGCTACATAATCCAGGGTTACAGCAACAAGGAGATCGCCGCCGCCTTCTCCATTAGCGAGGGAACGGTCAAAACCCACCTGCACAGGATTTTTCAAAAAACCGGGGCTAGAAACCGCACTGAGTTAAGTCATTTGTTAAAAAAGTAAAAAACTCACCCCCCTTGATCCTCCTCTCTACAACGAAGCTATTCATTTAAGTTAACTCAATCAAGAGGGGGAAAAGCGCCCATTTCAGAAAGACAGCTTTTTTTCGGGGCATTAAGAAAATGAAATGTGTTAAAAAAATTTTTCACTTCTAGCTGCGGTGTATATCGAAAGATAGATTTACATTTTCGCGGTTTTTTTATATGTTTAAGTAATACAAAATATAACATTGCATGATTTTATTAATTATTAAACAAGGAGAATTTTAAGTGATGAAAAAACTTTTACTATTTAGTTTGACGGCTCTTCTCATTTTAGCCGTCGTCGCCCTCTCCGGCTGCGGCGGAGGCAATAGCGGCGGACCCAGCGGCAACGATGGTCCCGGCGAAACTACTTACACCCCCGGCCAGGCGAGTTCTTATACCGTCGGCGGCGTACCGTTTACCATGCGCTATGCTCCGAGCGGCTCTTTTAAATCAGATGATAACATCATCACCGATGACGAAAATCTGCCCGGCGGCGCAGGTCATGAATGGGTTACTGTCTATAACCCCTTCTGGATCGCGGAGACCGAAGTAACGTATGAATTATGGAGCGTTGTATATCAGTGGGCTACCGGCGATATAAATATGAACGGTAAAATAGATGGCGGCGAAATAGCAGGAACATATAAGATCGCCCATACCGGAGTAAAGGGTAGCGATGCAGTGGTGGGAGAATCCAACCATCCGGTGACGACCGTCAGTTGGCGGGACGCCATGGTCTGGTGTAATGCGTTGAGCGAAATGGCTGGACTTACACCCGTATATAAAAATGGCGGTGTAATAGTACGGGATTCAACTAACGCGACACTTTGTGATGGTGTTTCCGATCCAATCGCCAGCGATAAAGGCTTCCGCCTCCCGACCAGCAGCGAATGGGAACTGGCGGCGCGGTATCAAAACGGAACGAACTGGACTCTCGGCAATCACGTCAGCGGAGATACCACCGGTTATTGTTACCCAGAGGATGCCAATACGTCAACGGTGTTTGGCAATTATGCCTGGTATTCGGGTAACAGCTATGATTCTACGCATCCAGTGGCAAGCACACCGCAGAAAAACGCTCTGAACCTTTACGATATGAGCGGCAACGTTGGGGAATGGTGCTTTGACTTGTATCCTTATGGCGGTTCCTCCCGGGTGTTACGCGGCGGGGGCTGGTTCGATTTCGCGTTCATGCTGCGGCTCGATTACCCTTTCAACACCTTCAGACACCTTGGCTTCCGTCCCGTGAGGACCCAGTAAAAGTGGAGTCCTTCAAGGACGGCGCAGCGGTTTATTGGAGTGTATTTATCGAATACGAGACGGTTTTGGAAGAACCGGGCCGGATGATTTGGGGGGTTGATTCGGTCATGCGGCGAACCGGACGCCTGAAAGAGGCGTTTCTCTCTTTTGGATAAATCAAGCCAAGGAATTTTAAAATTTATCCAATCAATTATGAAATTGATCCAAGGAATTTTAAAATTTTTCCAAGCAATTTTGAAATTGATCCAAGTAAATTTTA
>JBLNDC010000293.1:0-3121 GCA_050261255.1 Bacteroidota bacterium | reverse complement strand
TATCAGGGATTGTTTTAGCGTTTTGGACAGTTTCTGTTAAAGCTTCCGCTGCTTGGGTAAGATCTTCTTCGGAAGCTACGTCCGAATTGTAACTTGCTGAGGTGGGATCAGCCTGCCCAGCTATTTTTAAGCCTTTTACAGTAATGGTTCCTTCTTCTAACACTTTCACAAAGGGGACTTTTTTTAGTCGCTTAATTATCAATGGTGAATCATGATTTCCCGGAAGGAAGATATATGGTATTTTAATTCGGGCTATTCGGTCGATAATTTCCGCTTCAAGCGGGGTCCCGTAATCGGTTAGATCGCCGGTGTCAATGATTAATTGAATCTTAAAATTGTTGACTAACTCAGTGATAAATTCAAAAGAGGCCGGATTATTATGAATATCGGAAACGTGCAGCACCGCTAAATCAAACTGCAAATCGCCGATATTTTTGATCTGTCCCGCTTGTTTAAAAAGGATCGGTAAATCTTGTGAAATTTTTTTGAGATTGTTGCCAATAATTTCGATATTATCAAGGCCCATTGTAACCAAATTCATCGCCCAGGGTGCGGAGGCCAATACCCCCCTGTATTGAGGCCGGTCAACCGCATCGGGATCATAAGTCAATGCGGTTGTTGTAATAAACACCAAAATTAAGGCCAATGCCCCCAACATTCCATACCAAAAATGTCTTGAAAATGGTTTGATCCGAAAGGCCAAAAGCGTTAAAGAGGCGCCGCTCAAACCGGTGATCATTACTAAGATAAAGAGTTTTAAAACCGCATGTAGCGTTTCACGTTGTAAGGTTTCCAGCCATTGCTCCTTTGCGGGAATTGAGTCCAATTGTTTTTCAAGAATAGTGAAATCAATAGCGTCTAAGGTGAAAATGAATTGCCAGGGTGTATAATGAGTTTTTAAAAAGAGCTGTCCAACTGGGGGGACGTTAAGGGCGGTACCGCCGGATAGATTAAAACTAGTCTTTAAAGTGAAGGAGAAAGAGTCGTACTGGAATGAAAGCCGGGCAAACAATTGGATGAAAAGCATTGAACTGATAATAACCATTATGAGAAGCGCCAAGACGCGCGATCTTTGTGACGCTTTGATCTTTGGCAGCATAAAACATCTACTCCCTGAGTATTTTTCTAATTATAACATATTACAATCTTAAATCCGGGAGTGATTAAAATCCTAAAATGGTATAATTTACTTTACTTTATAATATCTATATATAAAAACCTCTCCAGAGGTGATTGAAGATGCCATATTGTCAAGAATGCGGAAGTTACTTGGAACAGGATATCAATATCTGTAGTAGTTGCGGGAACAAATTAATCGATGTTCTTCTAGATAATACCTCTCTATCCAAAGGGGAAACCGAAGTCAACTCGTTGAACCCAGATTCCGATGCTACACCTCCCTTGGGTATCATAGAAAAAAGCCAAGAAAAGGCCGAAGCCACAGAACAAGAACCAATAGCAAGCGGCCCGGAGTCAAATTTGGCTTTTAATGGAAGCCAAAGTGAATTTATTCCTCAAGAAGGTATCAGTATTGGATCTCACTGGAACCAGGTGGAGTCCCATTTGGGAAAGGGCCTAATCAAACCGGTAGCGATGGAGAATTGTATGGACGGATATCACTTCAAATATGATGAACCGCCGCGGCAAATTACCAAACCGGAACCACAGAAAGAAAAAGTTGTAGAATTTAGATTCAGCGGTGAACCGGAGCCGAGCGAGGAAACCAAGGTAATTCCAGGAACCGACGAAGCAGACAAGGTTAACCGGGAGTTTTCTGATACCCTCGGAGAGAATTTTAACCAAGATGAGCCGCAGGCTGAAACGGGCCCGATTATTGAACCGGAACCGGGGACGGAAAGTAATTTGGAAAAACCTGATCTGATAGAGGAGAACCCGGATCAATTAACACCGGTTGAAGAAGTTGGTTTAACTGACGGCGATTTGGTCCCGGAAATTGGTGATCTGGAACCGGAAATTCGCTCCGCTGAGGAACCGGAGATTTTATGGGAAGGTCATCGGTCTTGGTATGGTCTGCCCTTGAAAGAAGTATATCGAATCACGGATCAATCCGTTATGTTATTGCGCGACGGCCAAATCTTAAAAGAAATCCAATGGCGGACAGTATCCGAGATTGCGTTGAAACAAAATTGGTTAGCAAAATTATTAAACATCGGCAATTTAGAAGTAATCGGCATCATTTCCGAACCTCTCTTAGTCCTGGAGGGGATTGACCACCCGGAGCAACTCCAAAAAACCCTTGTGGAAATGCTATCCCCTAAAGTATAATAAGGATAATCAAGATAAAAAACCGGCAGCCGCCGGTTTCGTCATTTAACTGAAGGCTAGAGGAGGAGCATTGCGGCAACCGATCTTTGTTAGCGCCTGTTTATTGGGGATGCCCTGTCGTTATGACGGCGGCAGTAAACCATTGCCCCATTTGATTGACTTGATAAACCAAAACCAGGTTATAATACCTTTTTGCCCCGAAATTCAAGGAGGTTTAGCTGTTCCACGCTTACCGGCGGAGATTATCGATGGCGACGGAGCAATGGTGCTTAAGGGAAAAGCCAGGGTTATCAATCAAAAAGGCGATGATTACACGGAACAGTTTTTAAATGGGGCAAAAGCAGTTCTCCGGATGGCAAAAGACTCAAATCCCAAGTTGATCATTTTAAAGAGTAAGAGCCCTTCTTGTGGGATAGAAGAGATCTATGACGGCACTTTTAGCGGACGTTTAAGACAAGGGTACGGAGTGGCTGCCGCTTTACTGAAGCAAGCTGGTTTCGAAGTTTGCACGGAGCTTGATTATTTAAACGGGATTCGCCATTAGCCCCGGCGATCAGCTATTAGTTGTTCACTAAGACAATCGGCGAAAAACCGGTAGCTAATATACAGCATTCCAGCATCGAGCAGTGGCTTATAATTTGGAAAAAAATTATTCCTAAATCGTCTTGACTATAGCTGTGAACCTATGATAAAATATTTTTTGCATGTGACGCGGGAGTAGCTCAGTTGGTAGAGCGTCAGCCTTCCAAGCTGAATGTCGCGGGTTCGAACCCCGTTTCCCGCTCCAACAAGATTATCAGTATGCTTTCGGGTATAAATCCGAAAGCATTTTTTT
>JBLNDC010000292.1:0-3990 GCA_050261255.1 Bacteroidota bacterium | reverse complement strand
GCATTTAACTCCAATTGAAACCCACTTATTTCAGAGTCTTTGACTTTAACTTTCTCACGAAGTTTGGCCTGTTCGCCATCAGCTTCGTTAAGAGATCGTATAGCTTCACTTAATGTTATTTATCAATTTTTCTTATCTAAAAACCCACAGTTATAACTCACAATAAATTATATTTTTTTATTCTCCAAGACAAAATAAAGTGACGCCTATTGTTAACAATATTTTGTAAGGAGAATATAAAAAAGAAGACGCTCAACGGTTCTCGCCTCGGCGTCTTCTCTTTCCTAGAATGGTTAAGTTTCACAACTTTCACCAAACTGTACAAGAATATTATAGCCGGGGAAAAGAGAACTTATTCCCAATCCTTTTCGACTGTCCCAATCCGGACTGTGCATATCCTGGACGGTTACGGTTTCATGGGTTTTACACCCGGAATGCGCTCACTCTTTACGGAACCTTTCTCATCTTTATTCAGCGATATTTTTGTCCGCGTTGTAAACATACCGTCTCCTTACTTCCTTCATTTCTAGCGCCGCGGTTTCAATATTCCTTATCTTTGATTTTTTTTACTCTTTTTCGGATGATCATAAATCATCTTCCGCTGGAACGGATTACCCAGCTAGTGGGAGCTTTTCCTGGCTACCAGATAATCTTCCACCAAAATTTGGTCTTTTACCGCAAACGATTTTTAGCTAACCTTCCGCTTATTCTAGGATATTTCGGTACTAGAGAGCTTGTTTTTAGTGAAGATTTCCAATCCTGTGTTCAAGCCGTAACCCGTCAAATTTGCCGCTGTCCGCTGCCGGTATTTCATTTGGAACTCTTTTTTGTCCAGTCGCGAAGTTTCTTAAGTAAATCTTAAACCTAAAATTCTGCTCCTATATGCTTTTGCCCTGATTTTCAAGCTTTTCTCATATCTTTTTTATGACATTCATATTTTTTAGTCATCATTCTCCCGTTTTACCCGGTTTCTTTTTTAGTGTCTAAAGGCGACACAGACCATTTTCAGTAAGTTTATTTAAAAATTGGTCATTTTAACTCCAATGACAACTAAAGGAGGAATATTATGGACCAAGAAAAAATTCGAAACGAAATAGCCCTGTTTAAATTTTCTTTGATTGCTCCAATTATTAACGGAACAATGACTGGTTCAATTAAAGATTATCTGGAAGGTGTTTGTGCTAAGCCGTATCAAATCCCCTATAGGGGTTTGAAAGAGCTTTCCCCAAACACTGTTCGCCGCTGGCTTCTGGATTACCGTCGCCATGGTCTGGATGGTTTGAAACGCAAACCTCGCCAAGATAAGGGGTTTTTTCGCCAATTAAGCCACGAAATCGCCCAGACAATACGGGAGATTAAGTCGCTTAATCCCAATAAAACAGCCACGGCTATTTATCACGAGTTACTGGCGAACGGCCTTCTAAATTCCAAACCGGTTTCTTTATCCACTATTCAGCGGTATCTGAAGCAATTCGACTTTAAATCTAAGCCGGACGTTGAACGAAAACGCTTTGTTTTTGAATGCGCCAACGACTGCTGGCAAACTGATGTTTTAGTCGGACCTTACTTGTTAGTTAACGGCAAGAAGAAATGTACCTTTTTAATAGCCTTTCTGGATGACGCTTCAAGGCTCATCACCGGTGGTCAATTCTTCTTCGAGGAGAATACCTCCAATTTGCTGGTAGTTTTGAAAAAAGCTATTTTAAAACGGGGAATTTCGAAACGGCTTTTCACTGATAACGGCAAAATTTTTAGTTCACTGCAATTAAGGATGATCTGCGCTTCTTTAGGGATTATTCTTTCCCACGCCCGTCCCTATTCCCCGGCTTCGAAAGGCAAGATCGAACGTGTATTCCGTACCATCCGGACCCAGTTCCTCGAAACGCTTGAACTGGCTGAAATTCAGTCGTTGGATGATTTAAACAACAAGTTTACTAACTATGTGGAATCCAGTTACAATCTTCGGCCCCATTCTTCCCTGAATAACCTGTCTCCGCTTTCACGGTATTTGCAAGATAAAAACTATCTACGTTTTGTCTCCGCCAAAAATAACCTGGATGAAATCTTTCTCCATGAAGCGATTCGCAAAGTCAATAATGATGCGACAATTGCTTTAAACAAGCAAATCTTTGAAGTCCCACAAAACTTTATCGGTCAGTCAGTTACCGTCCGCTTCGACCCTGAGGATCTTTCCAAAGTGTATCTTAAAGCGGGGGAGCCGCCGCTTATGTTTACCGTGTATCCGGTCCAGACCGTTGATAATTCCAAAGTTATTCGGAAACAAAATCAAAAACGGGAGATTGATTTTGCCGGACTCTTTGGGGGAGGTACTACGAAATGACTTACCTCAATTTTTACGGTCTATCGTTTAATCCCTTTGATAAGGGGATCCAGGTAGAGCATATTTATGAATCCGCCGACTACAAGCAGTTTATTTCCCGGATGGAATACTTTAAATCGGTAAGGGGGTTTGCTCTTGTTTACGGTGAACCTGGCTCCGGTAAGACTACCAGTCTACGAGCCTTCACCTCAAAACTCAATCCCCAGCTCTTTCGAGTAGTTTATCTTCCTCTTTCGTCTGTAACGGTGCTTGACTT
Source organism: Bacteroidota bacterium (assembly GCA_050261255.1). Taxonomy (GTDB): domain Bacteria; phylum Bacillota; class UBA4882; order UBA8346; family UBA8346; genus JAAYHS01. The sequence continues at coordinate 1,393 of JBLNDC010000292.1, read as the reverse complement.
TTATCGTCATTTGGCGGCGGGGCTGGGACTTGAGCTTAAGTTCCGCAAAGTGGAGTTGTTTCACCAGATTCAAGAGTATATCGCCAACGCTTACCTCCAAAAGCACCTTACTACTTTGATCATTATTGATGAGGCTCAGTTCATTCAAAACTCGATCTTGCATGATTTGAGGTTGCTGTTTAACTTCCAGATGGATTCCAAGAATTATGCCTGTGTGTTATTGGCTGGTCAACCCCAGTTCTTAAACCAGTTATCTCTACAGATTCATATTCCACTTCGGCAAAGAATTGCCATTCATTATGGTTTTAAAGGAATAACCAAGGAAGAAGTGAATCTCTATCTTACCTCCCTGTTAAAGGCTGCCGGTGTATCAGAACCACTGTTTACCCCAGATGCCATCGAGGCGTTAGCCGGGTTCGCCGGTGGTTTACCTCGCAAGGTGAACAATTTGGCTGAAAAAGCTCTTTTGGTCGGGTTTCAAAAACAAGTCCGGGCCATTGATGCCGAAATTATTCAATTGGTCCAGGAAGATTCGGAATTTACGGTGTGAAAGGAAATGATGATACCGATGAATGTTCATATCAATAAAACCACTCGCTTACAATCCTGGGAAGGAAAAACCATATTCGGAGAATATCCGGTTTATATCCGGCCGGGCAATTTTACGGTAACCTTGATGTTCCATGATAAAGAGTCCATTAACCGGTTTTGTCAAATTTTGATGGACACTATCTTTGAGATTGATTCAAAATTAGGTCAACCATACGGGACTCCCATTCAGTTGAAATTAAAGAAAAGCAAGTAACTAGTGGCTCTTTCCCTTCCGGAGGATAGGGCAATGCTGGGAAGCAACCTGAGCGCCGGTTGGGTTTCTAAAAAAGGGCGGAGTGGAAAGGTGGTTTCATTTTTCCACTCTGTTTTATTTTACCCTTTGGAGAAACCAAAGCGATAAATCCTCTTTCGATTTAGGATCATTTTTCGTGCATAATTTGGGTGATTTTGTTTTCAAGGTTCATTTATTTTGATGTTTTTTGAGATTAATTTATGTGACGTTCGGATGGTGATTTATTTTGACGTTTAACAACTTAAGATTTCAATATTCTCTTCCAAAACCTCTTCGCCGATGAGCTTGAAGTATAGCTTAATATTCTCAGCAAAGACGCTATAGGGTAATGTATGTAATAAAGCCATAATGTGACTGTCTCCGTCATCTACTTTCCCGTTATAGTGATTTTTAATCTCAAAAAGCCACATATCAATATGCTTCTCGATGAAATTAGATATAAAAGGTTGGCCAATTTTTGTAATGAGCAATCGAGTCGCCATAGCTTCAGAGATTGAACTGGCTCTGAAGCCCGGACAAATCTTGGTGAACTGTTTCGCATTCTTAGTG
>JBLNDC010000291.1:0-5000 GCA_050261255.1 Bacteroidota bacterium | reverse complement strand
ATTTAATTCTTCAATCTGCGCTTGTGTCAGCAAGTTGGTTCACTCCTTCAATTTTTTTATGGGCTAAACACAATAAAAATATTGGTTCGCCATTGGAAAATGGAAATCCTGCCATCCATTTCATATTGACAAAGTTTTTAATGCCTACATCCACTTCTGGCTGTTAGCTAACTGATAGTTTTGGCTACTAGCCAAGGTTAACATGTTCTTTAATGACTGTTCTGGCTAATAAGTCACAACGATTATTATATGGATTGTCGCGATGTCCCGGTACCTTGATCCACTCTACCTGATGCAACCCGCTTAACCTCAAGATCTCTTCCCATAAATCACGGTTTTCAACCGGTTTTTTCTGGGAGTTTTGCCAACCGTTTGCAAGCCAATTTTTAAACCAATTTTGGCGGAATGCGTTAATAAGGTACGCACTATCGGAATATAGTTTAACCTTACAAGTAAATTTAAGCGCCCCAAGCCCTTCAATAGCGGCCCGCAATTCCATCCTTTGATTAGTCGTGTTTGGCTCAAATCCGGATAGCTCACGTTCTTTCCCTTCGTAAATCAAGATCGCCGCCCAACCTCCGGGGCCTGGGTTTCCAGAGCAAGCGCCGTCGGTATAGATTTCTACTAGATTCAAAGTTTACTCCTTAACCATTTTTCGCAAGATCGCTAAATTTTTTAAATCATCCTCATCGGTTACCTGAGGTGTTTCTAAAATTCCCGGTATTTTTGCAAGTTGCGGATGATTTACCAAGTATTCGAAACCTTCCAGGCCGATCAATCCGGCCCCAATATGTTGGTGCCGGTCTAGGTGGGAACCTAAATCCCCCATGGCATCGTTAAGATGGAACAGTTTTAACTTGTCCATCCCAAGTAGCTGGTTTAAATCTCTCAAAGTTTCTTCCCAGCCGCTTGGGTTTCTCAAATCATAACCAGCAGCGAAAGCATGACAAGTGTCAAAACAGATCCCAACCCGATCCTGGTTATCAACCCCGGCGATTAATTCTCTTAATTCCTCAAAACCCCCGGCGATCTCTCCTCCGGCGCCGGCTTGGTTTTCAAAGAGCATAATAGTTGGGCCGTTAACTTGGGCTAAAACTAGATTGACCGCTTGAATAATTCGCTTGAGCCCTGTTTGACGGTCCTTGTTTTTACCGGGGTGAAACACAAAAAAATCAGCTTCCAAAAGGTTGGCCCGCCTAAATTCTTCCGCTAAAGTAATAACTGACTTTTCATATAACTCCGGATCAGCGGAAGCCGGATTGGGAAGGTAAGCTAAATGAACCACTACCGGCCAGAGTTCCGTTCCCTTTCTTTTACTTTTAAACAGATCGATTTCTGATTCGATTATCGGTTTTCGAGCCCAGCCTCTGGGATTGGCCACAAACATTTGAAATCCGTCGCATCCCAAAGCTTGCGCCCGGTCAAACGCTCCCGTAAAACCCTTTCCGATTGAAACATGTACGCCTAATCGGATCAATATTTATCACGCCCTAGTTGGTCAAAATATTTGAGCGGACGATACCTCTCAATAATCTCCGAAAAAGAAATTTTTTCGGCGGCTAACTGTAAACTAATGAAAATTATTAAAGCGATAATCTTTCCAAAGTCGCTTAACATCCAAACCATCATCATTCCCAAGGAAGAACCTAAAAGATTGGAACCGGTATCGCCCAACATCATTTTAGCTTTCAAATCGTATGGCAAATAGACCAACAAAATAATCGTTACCGGTAAAAATAAGCCGGTAAAATCGATGAAATTCTTACTTAAACTTAACAGAAGGACTATGATAAAAATTATTAGGTATGCCTTACCGGCCCGACCCGGCCGTAAGTCAAATAAATTAATGATGTTCGCCGCCAGAGCTACCAAGAAAAAATCGATCACTATGATCCAAGGATAATTTCCAAAACCGTTTAACCTAGCGTTAGCGATGCAGAAAACCAAAGTTATCGTCCCGCCGAAGAGGGCTTTTAAGCCGCCGGTGGTCAGTTTTTTATCTTTCAAGAAAGCTTTAAAATGTCCCTTAAAACCTTTTACCGAATGATTGCCTAAACAATCATCTATAAAACCGGCTAGCCCCATCCCCAAAATTACAAAAAGATAAAGAACGGCATTAACCGAAGTAAAACTATTGATTGCCAATAAAAAACCCAAACCGATTCCTATGGGAAGAATGATCAGAAATATTAAACCGGCAGCTGCCGGAATATTTTCCCCACGAAAATTGGGTTTCAACAATTTAGAATCTGTCAGAAGGTTTGTCAAATATGACAATAAAAAAACCGTAAGCAGAGCTGAAACCGTTAACAACAAAAGATATCTCAATAGATAAAATGTGTTCAATTGTAAAAATTCAATTAATTCGTCCACGGAATCACCTCATAAATAATCTTTTAGTCAAAACGGCCAAGACATCGATAAATTGATGGCCCCGGTGAAGAAACCCGGCAAAATCACGTCCTGTTTCAGCATGGGTCATTTGCACCGGAATTTCTTTGACCCTGAACCCGAGACGTAAAACATCGATAGTTAAGCCCACTTCAACTCCGAATCGTGCTTCCATCAGACCGACTTTGGCGAGGATTTCACGGCGCATTACCCTTTGGCCGGAAAGGGGGCTGGCTACTTGCAGCCCGGTAAACCATCTAATCCCTTTACGGGCAAGATTATGGACCAAGCCAAACCCGCCTTTTTTAACTGCTGGAGGGAATCTGCCGATTGTCATATCCGCTTTATTCTCCATTACCGGAATAATTAATTTTTCCACTTCAACCGCAGATTTTCCCAAATCTCCGTCAATAAAACCGATTATGCTACCTTTTGCATGATTCAATCCGAAGTTGATCGCTCCACCTTTGCCAACATTATGGGATAGATTATAAACTTCCGCTCCTGCTTCTTCGGCCAAAGCTCCAGTAAGATCATCGGAGCAATCGTTAACTACGATTATTTGGTCGACAGTTTTCAAACTTTTTATAGCTTGGATGGTATCTTGAATTGAATCGCCTTCATTATAAGCCGGTATAATTATAGTTACCAAATCTTGTTGGTTTTCCACCCGAGATTCCTCCTATAATTAGAAGATGATGTAGTGTTGTTCGATGGACGTTAAACTATTAATAATTAAGCTTAAATTCGGGAATTAACGCCCGGGCGGTATCTTTGATCCCATAAAATCCCTTTTTACCTGAAGCCAAAAGATAAACTAATGTCGCTTCTCCGGGAGAAGTTTCCACATTGTCAACTGTTCCTTGACATTTCGATTGATAGGTCCGCATATATGACTCAGAAACAAAACTGGGTTCCACACCTACAACCATCGCTCCCGTTTTTCGTACCGCATCTAAAAGTGGAATATCGATTTCCCGCTGCAAATTAGTGTCAGGGTTCATTCCGCCCCCTAAGAACACTAAAGTATCTACTGTTCCGCGATTATAATCGCCCCATAATTGAACAACATCTTTATTTTGAAGATAAATTAATTGGGAACTCCCTTCGCCCCTCAAAATAATCTGAATAATCTTTGAACTTAGCGTAGCCAATAAGGTTTTATCGTCGGTTGAATGAAGATCGAATGCATCCAATAGTTCTGTCCGGAACTGCTGGTCGGAAAGGTTGATCGATTTCGCTATCGTAGTGACCGAAGTAACTTCAGCTCCAGCTTGGCGCAATAAACTGACCATTTTTTTGGCGTATTTGAAATCTACCGAATTATTAGTGCGAATAACCGCTATTCTTTTGCCCAGGAGACGGTTGACTATCAAATTGGGGAGAATCGCCTTTTGAAATTGATTAGCGACATCAATTTCATCATTTTTAGCTTCTAAAGAAGCCTGCAAAAGTTTTTGATCTTCTCGGATTTTTTCATAAGTCACTTCAAGTCTTTCCAATTGTTTTTCCAATTGGGCATTGGCGGAATGGCTCAAATTAGCGCCAATAATCATCCCCAAACCTAAGGCCAGAAAGATTGAAACTATTGAAACAACATGGTAACGTAAATCAACAATCATCGAAGCCTCCACGCGGTCAATTATCCAATTATAAACCCAAAAAAACTTTGAGCTGCAGCCAAAAAGCTCGAAGAAAATCACGTGACCATTGAGTCTGATACAAGACTACTCCGATGGCCATTATGCCCGCTATCGAAATTTGTAGGATATACCGGAGTTTAATCCGGCCTTGATAAATTCGACTAACGCCTCGGGCATCGACTAGAATCGATCCTACTTTTAAACGGACTAAAAAAGTGCTTCCCATTCCTTTGCGGCCTTTTTCTAAAAAATCAATCATGTTGGAATGGGTGCCGACGGCGACGATTAAATTAGCGCCCTTTTCATATGCCAGCAATAACGCTATATCTTCACTAGTTCCGGGCGCAGGGAAAATGCCGGCTTTCAAATTAAGTTGATTAATCCGCTCTAACCCCGGCGCTCTTCCATCAGGATAAGCGTGAACTATCAGTTCCGCTCCAGACTGAAGCGCCTTGTCGGAGACGCTATCCATATCTCCCATAATCAGATGAGGATGATAACCGAATTCAAGCAATGCGTCAGCCCCACCGTCAACACCAATTAGAACCGGGTGAACATCATCAATATATGACTGGATAATCGAAAGATCTTCACGGTAATTTTGCCCTCTTACCACAACCACTACTGATCTACCTTCGAACTTCGTTTTAACTTGCGGGAGAGTTAACGAGCCTAAAATCAGTTCCTTTTCCTTCAATGCATATTCTAATGTATTATGTAAAAACTTATCCAATTCCGATCCTAGATTACGGCGGATTTCCTTTAATTTAAGCTTAACGGATTTTAACTCTAAAAATTCACCTTCGCCAATTAGTTCCTGACCTCTGAATATTTTATTCCCTTTAATATCTAACAAATCGCCTTCATGGACCTTATTAAAAAATTCCTTCCCTACACTATCTAATATGTTTATGCCTTCCTCAAGCAATTTAGAGGGACCGGGATTAGGGTACTTCCCTGTAATGG
>JBLNDC010000290.1:0-6080 GCA_050261255.1 Bacteroidota bacterium | reverse complement strand
TTTTGCCTTAAAGTAGTCTCGTTGACTAGATGGAAGAAGATCGCTTCGATCCTGGATTGAACCTGGACATCCATGCCGGGAACGGCCCCGGGAACATCCACGAACAAGCTGAAGGGCAGTTCCTCCATTTGATGGCGTTCTAGATTATTGGTATCAACAAAGAAGATTTGTTTATGGAGAATGCCTTGAATGATTACTTTATCTTTAATAACTTCAACTTCCAGATTGCGAATATCACCGGTGATTTCATCGACTTTAATCGCCGGGAATTCCAAGGCGACATCGGCTTCGATTAGAGTTTGAGCCGTATTCTCGCCAACCACTTCTTTTAATAGTAAAGTAGGCCCATCACCTGTGGCCAAGTTGACTTGAACCGTTTCAGTGACTTTCACGAAGACTTCGATGATGATTTTTTTAATGATGCTTTGCCCATCAGGGGCGAGCTCGGTGATGATATCTTCAATTCTGGCTGAGACTTGAGCGTTCATTCCCGGTTGGACCCCCGGGACATCCAAGAAGGTGCTGAAATGAACGTCGTCAGCCAAATGATGGACTAAGTTATCGGTACCTACAAAGAAGAGCTGTTCATGGACTATGCCTTGAACGATTACTTTATTGGGGATAATCTCAGTTACGATGTTTCGGATTTCACCAGTGACATTCCGAACCTTGATCGCCCGCAGCGGTAAGACAGCTTCTTGGACCGCTTCAACCTTGGCGTTAATCGTTTGCGAGCCGGCGGTCCGGACTTTGCCCCCCCGCAGATTCATGGCTGCTGGTTCCTTTAAGAGCGTTAATTGAGACTGAACATCTGCTGCCGATGCTTTTGGCAATACCTCTACCTTGACGTTACTAACTTCAGCCTGACCCGTAGGCTCTAATTCAAGCTCCGGTTTTGGAGCGGATTCGTCAGAATCTTCTACAGCCAATGCAATGGCTTTAACTGATTTTGTCTTTTTGGAGCTTCTTTTTTTACTATTTGTGGTTGTTGTTTTTTTCTTTTTGGAACCGCTTCTCTTTTTCTTTACGGCTCCAGTTTCTACTTCCGATGAATCTGCTTGAGTCTGATTTATATTTAATTCCCCTAAATCAGGATCTTTTGCTTTTTTGGTAGCGGATTTTCTCTTTCTTGGTTTTTTGGTTACTTTCTCTTCTTGCTGGATTTCCATAGTTTCATCATGGGTATTATCCACTCCCATCTTCTAACCTCCTTTCGAGTATTCCGGCGGATTAACGCCGGAAAATTAGGAAAGGCCAAAAATTCTAGTACAGTATATGCAATTGTCCAAGTCGGTGACAGTTAGCCAAAAAAGAAAGCAAAGGTTGTGACTTAGGCCTGGATGTGTTAGACGTTACGCGTTAAGCGTGGCGCGTTACGCGTAAAACCTTTAAATACTTAAGTCAAAAGAAAAAACCGTAGTTGTGACTACGGCCTGGATGCGTTACACGTTAAACGTGGTGCGTTACGCGTAAAACCTTTAAAGATATAAGTCAAAAGAAAAAACCGTAGTTGTGACTACGGCCTGGATGCGTTACGCGTTAAACGTGGCGCGTTACGCGAAAAAACATTAAATTCAAAATGTTAGTTGACTTTAATCGATTTTACTATCAACAAAACCCTTAACACGCGTAACGCGGTACCCGTAACGCGGAACGTATGTCAATCGATAAAAACCTGCGTCATCATCTTCCCGTAGGGACTACCCTTTACGATACCGATTCCGACTCTTTTGAATTTAGGATTTAAAATGTTACTCCGATGGGCCGGGCTGGCGAGCAACCGACGATGGGTTTTAATGATATTGGATCCTCCCGCCAGGTTCTCGGCTGCATTACAGTAAGAGACGGCGTTAACTTCCAATTGATCATGAATGGTGCCGAAACGTTCCGAATAATGGCCGAAATAGTTATGGCTGACCATATCCAAGCTTTTGTCCCGAGCTAATTGAGTAAGTGTGGGGTCAATTTCAAGCTGCGCCAAACCAGCTTCCGCTCTTTCCTGGTTAATCAGCTTAAAAATCCGGGCTTCCTCCGGAGTTAAATCAATCACTCCTGAGGGTTTTCGGCTAGTGCTACGTTTGGGATCTTCAGCCGGTGAGGTTTGAACATTACGCCAATGGGGTAGATTAGTCTGTTCATTGCTTAAGTTTTTCGCCAAGACATTGCTAGTGCTACTAGTGAGAAGAATTGCCGCTAATAATGGTATTAAGAATAGTATGACTGGTTTTACGAATATTTGCCGCATCAGATAGTGCATTCATTGCTCCTTTCATTGGTATAGTCAAGCGTAATAACCTCAGGCCTGCCTAACCATTTCGGCAAAATATAGATTCCCTACTCGACGCGATAACCCTTTATGTAATATTGTGAAAGCGCTGCAAATTATGGAATGAATAAAGGGCCTTACGGCCCTGTTGAAAATTAAGGGATAAACTTCTATTCTTTTGGTGTTAATTCAATCAGCCCTTCCCTGATGGCATAAAGAGCGATTTGAGTCCGGTTCGCCAAACCTAACTTCTTACGAATACTGGTAATATAGTTTTTGGCGGTTTTTTCGCTGATAAACAACATTTTTCCAATTTGTCGATTATCCAAACCTTGGGCGACCAAGGGTAAAATTTCTTTTTCCCGGGGACTCAACCTCTCTACCGGATCAGGTCGGCAGTTACCATTCGTTAACGGTGACATGCCTCTCCTCCTCCATCCAACTTCGCTCAGGCGGAGAAGATACAAGCTTCATAGCATTATGTATCTGTTTTTAATAATGGCTTTCACTCTTTTAGCTAAGTTCAATCAATGACATCCCTCGCGAAGTAGTTTTCTTGCTTACATGATATTCTTTAGCAAGGTAGTCGGTGAACAACCCGTGACGTAATCATTTAATTAAAGGCATGAAGCCGGAGTCGCATGAATCGTTAAGCCTAGGATGGTTTTTTGTTCTCTTCGACCGCAGGTATGAATGATTACTTAAAAAGATCTTTTAAATATTTGGTAGCAGATTTATTGATTCGATGATTTTGGTCAATACAAACATGTTTAGTAAAACCGGTTGCCAAAAGTTTTTTAGTTTCAAAATTAATGACCCGGTAGTTAAAGAAAAACCCGGCCCCTTCATCAGGGAGCAATTCGGTTTCAATTTCGACTAAATCATCATAATATGCCGGACTTAAAAATTTGGCGCCGCATTCAACCAACGGCAATAACCAACCTTTCGCCTCGCATTCGCGGTAGGTTAACCCCCGTTCACGCATCCATTCGGTCCGGCCTGCTTCAAACCAAATATAATAAACTGAATGATGGACTATTCCCATTTTATCGGTTTCTTGGTATCTAACTCGAAAATTTATGCTAGTTTTCATTTCTCCTCCGTTATTTCTCAAAATTAATCTCGGTAAATTAAAGTCAAAATTTTTGGACTAAGAAGTTTTGACCTGCAAGATGACTTGCAATCTACGAAATTAGTTTAATCGGCGGAATCTCTGTCTATTTTGCCCCAATAGATTTTAGCGCAAGATAAACAACGACCAAGGCCATACTGGACATTATGACCATTTTCTTGGAATTTGAAGTTATGTAGCTCGATAATTTCACATACATTTCCTGTCGGGCAATGAAATGTTTTGATTATTTCGGTAAATTGGTTTCTTTCTTTGAGATCAATCTGTTCCCAAACCGATTTTTTGATGGACTTTCCCCATAATCGTAAAGCCTCTTCAACTAATTGCGAAGGTGGCTTATTGGCGAATTGCATTTGGTTACTTTTAAACATCAAATTCACCTCTTTTTTTAGCCATCGATTCCTATCGGACTAAGTTAATTTAGGAATGTAGCATCAACTGATCTTTAAGATTTAAAGCTTAATTATTTGAGGGAATTGCATAATTACCTTTGGCCGCAATATATAGTAATTGGCTTGGATGTATCTATCAAAATATTGTGACTAAAGCTTAGATTAAAATTATCCAATTCCTTAATTTAGCAAGGAATTCTTGATAAAAAGACTTTTTCCTTTCAAAAGAAGGTAAAAAACTGATCATTAAGAAATTCATTTTTTCCAAAATCACAGTTAAAGATCATCTAAAAATGATCTACTAAATCAAAAAAGCCAAGACCATTTAAGGTTTGGCTGTTTTGGTCTTGGCGCGAAATGGCAAGTTTTCTTCAACATCGTAGAACTTATGATTGATGAGATTTTCTAATGTTCCACCACCCCAGTCTTACCGGGGCAATTAAAAAAGGGAAAATAGGCAACTAAACATTACCTTGGACTCGCGCCTATTAATAACAATTATGGCGCCATTCGCCTAACTTACTTTTACATCTCTTTGCAAAAGCCGGTCATATTCAATTAACAAATAATCAATTTCTTCAGAAATCTTTAAAATCTCTTCATTGGTGCTTCCTTTTTCATCCCAAAGCTTGTTTAATTGGATTTTTAAATAATCTATTTGATTAGATACTTCCTTAAGCCGGTACGACATGTCACCCTCCAGGGAATAATTTAATTCTGCCGTCATAAGATCCCAACCCTTGGTTATACGTTTATCTAATTCAATTATAATCTATTTTCCCATTTTATGAAATAGTTTTTCCAAAAAAACGTTCCGAGAATAAACCAAACGTTTATCTTTATAAGATGTTACAGAACATTTAATTCTAGGGGTTTTCCCGAAATAAACTTATAAAATATAGTGAAACGTTTTTTATGTATGAAACTTTTTTATGATTTTAATTAGTTACCCTAAAATCTTGCCGCGTTTACAATGGTTTACCTAATTTTTACATCTTATTAATACTATCTTTTATTTTCACTACATATGATAAGTTTCGGCGGAAGGAGGTGAATCCTATGCCCATTGTCGGTTCAAAACCAAAACAAGGAATCTATAAATGCATCATCTGCGATCAAAAAGTTGCTATCGATGGTTCACATCCTACTTTGACCTTTTGTCCTAAATGTGATGGCGTTACTTTTATCAGTGCTCAATCAAATTTGGAATGAAGAAAAACAAGCATACCTTAGAAGATGGTATGCTTGTTTTTGTTATTACCGGATTATTATGGCCGTCCGGTAAATCCAATTAAAGATTATAGGACAGACTCAAAACCGGGCCTGATGTTACATATTTTTGATTATAAAACGGATTTTCGACATCGATAGAATAATAGCGGTAGCCGGCAGCGATTGAAATATTCCGGTTGAACATATAGATGAGTTTAAAACGGTAGTTTAGAATACTGGCATCTGAGCCATCGTACTCGGCATTGATCGATTGTCCAAGCGAGCCTTTAAAATAAGTTTTATCGGAAAACTTATAACTTAAGTCCGCTCCTACTAAAGTCCCCTCAGCTTTTACCTCCGGGCTTTGAAAGTCTTGCTTAAATTGATTTGCAATTAAATCCATCTTTAATACAGAATTATTTAGGAGGTTGAATCCACCCTTAAGTTCATACCCATCAAAATCAGTCGCTTCGATTCCCAAGTCTGGTTGGCCGGCTAATGTACCCTGAAAATATTCAAACCCCAAGATGAATTTATCAACCGGTATTTCCAATCCTACAATATACTGGTCGGCATCTCCTTTAATGCTAAATGGATCAATTTCAATCGCTCTTGAGCCGCCAACCATCGGGTCAAAGTAGACACTAGCCGCCATACTTGGGCCGGCTACTAACGTCATCGCTGCAATAAATGATAATAGAAAAAGTAATGATTTTTTCATCTTTACCCTCCAATTGTTTTTGGGAGTAATTTGATTTTAGTCGAATTGTTCCTTTGTTTAAATATTACCAATTTTTTTTAGTTTCCTCATAGTTTTATGTAAAAGACCCTTCCTAAGATCTAAGAAGGGTCTTGCCAGTATCATTACAAAAGAAAAATTTACTCATTCTTGTTCCGCAGGTTCGGATTGGGCTTCCTCGGCTTCTTCAGCCTCTGCTTCCTCAGATTCTAAAACTTCCTCGGCTTCACTCTCTTCGACAGTCTCGGATTCGACCACGTTTTCTTCATTGTTAATTACATCGTCGGCAAACATCAATTTCACCCCCTTTGTCCAAATTTTACGAGACGCTAATTTTGT
>JBLNDC010000289.1:0-9140 GCA_050261255.1 Bacteroidota bacterium | reverse complement strand
GATAAAACCACCGGTCTCTGGTATCAAGTTCTGGATCAGGGAGACCGTGAAGGTAATTACCATGAGGCTTCGGCTTCGGCAATGTTTGTTTACGCAATCGCCAAGGGTGTTCGTAAGGGCTACCTTGATCGGAAATACCTGGAAGCGGCCCGTAAGGGTTTTGATGGGATTATCAATCATTTAATTCAAGTCGATGACCAAGGTTTGGTCAATCTCACTCAGGTTTGTACCGTTTCCGGTTTAGGCCGGACTGCGCCTGGTAGTCCCTATCGGGACGGTTCTTTTGAGTATTACATCAGTGAGCCGGTGGCTACCAACGACCCCAAAGGCGTCGGCGCTTTTATTTTAGCCAGTATCGAAATGGAGAAGGCAGGTTGAATCATGGGAAATCAAACCGAAAAGACGGATACCGTTTTCAATATTGTTGATTTCGGAGCTGTTCCCGATGGAAAAACCTTGGCTTCGGGCGCGTTTGCCGCAGCCGTTCAGGGCTGCGTGGAGGCAGGGGGAGGCACGGTTTATGTGCCGGCGGGTATTTTCTTGAGCGGCCCAATTCATCTCCAAAGTAATATCACACTTCATCTGGATGCCGGGGCCAAGATTCTTTTCAGTCAAGATCCAAAAGATTATCCAGTGGTGTACAGTAGGTGGGAAGGGGAAAACTGTGAAGTCTATTCCCCGTTGATTTACGGCAAAGGGCTGGAAAACGTGGCTGTCACCGGCCGGGGCGTGTTGGACGGCCAAGGCGAACCATGGTGGCAATGGCACCGTGAGAAAAGCCTCGCTTATCCCAGGCCGCGGTTCATCTGTTTTGAAGATTCCAACAATGTATTAATCGAGGGAATCAAATTAATCAATTCGCCGGCTTGGACCATTAATCCGATTAATTGTGAGAACCTTACCGTCAATAAAATTACGATCAAAAATCCGGCAGATTCGCCTAATACCGATGGTATTAACCCTGAATCCTGCAAGAATGTACATATTTCCAACTGCCATGTGGATGTGGGAGATGATTGCATCACCCTAAAATCCGGTATTGAGAAATGCAAAGACAAAATACCTTGTGAGAATATCACCATCACCAATTGTACCATGGTCCACGGCCATGGCGGAGTGGTGATCGGCAGCGAAATGAGCGGCGGTGTCCGGAATGTGGTCATCTCCAACTGCGTCTTTGAGGGGACGGACCGGGGCATTAGATTGAAGTCCAGGCGCGGCCGGGGCGGAGTGATCGAGGATATCCGGGTCAGTAATATTGTCATGAAAGGGTTGATTTGCCCGTTTGTCCTTAACCTTTACTATTATTGCGGCGCCGGCGGGAAAGAGAAAGTTGTTTGGGATAAGAACCCTTATCCGGTGACCGAAGCCACCCCGCTTTTCCGGAGGATTCATTTCAGCAATATCACCGCCAGAGAGATCTCGGCGGCAGCCGGTTTCATGTATGGCCTGCCGGAAATGCCTTTGGAGGAGATCACCTTCGATAATGTCTCGGTTCATTTGGCTGAGGATGGGGTCCCGGATACCCCGGCGATGATGAGTAACCTGGAACCCATGAAACAACGGGGATTTTTCTGTTGCAACGCTAAAAACGTAACCTTTAACAATGTCAAAGTAAGCGGGCATACAGGGGTTGCCTATGAAGTGGTAAAATCAAAAGATATTGAATTTTCTCGTTGTTCGGCTATAGGGGATGACAACCAGCCGTTGATTAGTATGGATGGAGTAAACCGCGGTTTTGTAAATGGCTGTAAAACCTCGGAAAATCAAAAGGTTTTATTGGAATTGAAAGGGACCGGCAATCAAAATATCGAGTATGAAGGTAGGAAGGAGCGGCTCAAATTTACACAGGGCGCAACGGAACTTTCGTTGATTTGACCGGAAATTCCCCAGTTGGTTCAGATAACGTAAGGTTTTCAATTGGACCAATGATTCAAACTATAATAACCCGTTGAAATTATTCGTTTTATTTCTGAAATAAAGTTTTGAACGAAAGGAATGTATCATAGAGATGATAATTAAAGGAGAGACAGTTAAAAATATCGATCTCGGCGGTGGCGTTACCCGCAGGATTTTAGCTGCCGGCGGGAAGATGATGGCCGTGGAGGTCCTCTTCAAAAAAGGAGCTGTAGGAGCGGTCCATACTCACCCCCATGAGCAGATCGGTTATGTTTTGAAAGGTAGCTTTGAACTCCAGTCCGAAGGTAAAAAAGAGATCATCAAAGCCGGGGACAGCTATTATACAACTCCCAATCAACCTCACGGAGTGGTAGCCCTGGAAGATGGGATCCTGCTTGATATCTTTACCCCGCAACGGGAAGATTTTTTGAAGTAAGGGATTAATTTAAAAATAAGATTATTCAAAGATGGGGAATTCGGAAGACAGAAGCCAGGAGTCAGAAGTGGCGGTAAATTCTGAGTCCCTATTTTTATTAAGGTGACATCCATCCGGGAATAAGCATAAGGCGCGAGGCATAAGACACCAGTGTTGAGTTTGGTTTATGTTTGGTAAATTTAGGTTTTAGCTCATATTGTTGAACAGGTAACCCGTAACGAATAGGAGGTTCACATGGACGAATATTCCGCCAATCAAGACAGGTATGTTTCAATGAAGTACAACCGCTGCGGTAAAAGCGGCTTAAAACTCCCGGCGATCGCTTTGGGGCTATGGCATAATTTTGGCGAAGCCACCAACTTTGGAAACAGCCGGGCAATGGTCAGGCGTGCTTTTGACTTAGGGATTACTCACTTTGATCTAGCTAATAATTACGGCCCGCCCCGGGGATCTGCCGAAGAGAACTTCGGTAGGATTATCAAACAGGATTTTCAGGGTTACCGGGATGAGATGATCATCTCTACTAAAGCGGGCTATACCATGTGGCCCGGTCCCTATGGTGATTGGGGTTCCAAGAAATATCTGGTTGCGAGCCTCGATCAAAGTTTAAAACGGATGGGCCTTGATTATGTTGATATCTTTTACCATCACCGGCCGGACCCGGAGACCCCGTTGGAGGAGACTATGGCCGCCCTCGATCTGATTGTGCGCCAGGGGAAAGCGCTTTATATCGGTATCTCCAATTATAAGGCGGGTGAAGCCAGAGAAGCGATTCGGATCTTAAAGCGTCTGGGAACGCCTTGCTTAATTCATCAAGCTTCTTATTCCATGTTTAACCGTTGGGTTGAGGATGAATTACTGACTGTATTGCAAGAAGAGGGAGTGGGCTGTATCGCCTTTTCACCTTTGGCAAAGGGCTTGCTGACTGATAGGTATTTGAACGGGATTCCCGCCGATTCGCGGGCGGCCGGCCCCAGCGTTTTCTTGAATCCGGAAGATATTACTACCGAAAAAATAGCTAAAGTCCGGCAATTAAACGAGATCGCCGCTTCCCGAGGACAGAGCTTGGCCCAAATGGCCTTGGCCTGGTTATTACGGGACGGCCGGGTGACTTCAGTATTGATTGGCGCCAGTAAACCAAGTCAGATTGAGGACTGCGCCGGAGCAGTCAACAAGTTGGATTTTTCCGGTGCGGAACTGGAGCGGATAGAGAAAATCCTGTGCTGAGCGATGTAGCTTAGAAAAGTCCGGAAACTATCGAGGTTCCGGACTTTTATGTTTCATAACAAATGCAGCGAAACTTTCAAAGGTAAACTCTTTCAGGTGGCTGATCTCCGGTGAGACCTTCCGAAAGAAACAGGCTGGGATCTCACCATTGTCAAGGTTCTTTTTGATACAGGGGTCGCAGCCTTGAGCATGATTGTGGGGATGGTTTTGACATTGGAAATCCCGGCAGGTGCAAAAATGTTTGTTCATATGATCCTCTATGGATAAAGATTGTGAAGAGGGACAATTGGAACCGCTAATGAACACTAATGGACGCGAATATTGTTAAAGCTTTAAGATTATAAAATGGTTTATAAGTGCTTATTCGCGTGGATTGACGGTTAATACATTAACCAATATTCCATTGATCCATGATTTTCAGGCCAATTTCATATCCGGTGTGGTAATCTTGTTTTAAAACAGTTACATCCTTGGTCAACCGTTTGGTTTGAAAAGCCTCCGGCGGGTTGACTTCGATTATTTGGACGCCTTCGGGCGGGTGGCGCATGAAAGCGACGGCTTGGTGATACTTGTCCGGACGGTTGCGGATGGCTTTGATCAGATTGGGGTATTCTTTCAGGTATAGCTTACTCATTAATAAAAGTTGCGAGTTGGCCTTCATAGTATAGGATTGAGGCCGGGAACGGAGGACCATAATCTTTCTAGCGCCGCGCCGGTAGGCTTCGTAGACTGGTATCGGGTCGACCAATCCGCCGTCCACATAATTGGTTTCATTTAACCTGACGAACCCGCGGTAAAAAACCGGGATCGCGCTTGACGCCTTTAGGACTTCCTCCAAGTTGTCTTTAGCAGGTTTAAAAAAGACGGGTTCTCCAGTATCGACTTGAGTAACGCCGACGTAGAATTGGGTTTTTGAATTTATAATTTTATCCAAATCCAATCGTATTTCTTTAATGGTTAAACCCCAGAGCCAGTCCAAGTCGACCAGGTGCCCGCCCTTGATGAATTTCAACCAGTTGATAAAGTCAGGCCTGGCGGAATAGTCGGTATATACCTTGTAATTCCTTTGAAACATTTCCGCCAAATAAGACGCGATATTGGTCGCTCCGGCGGAGACGCCTACGGCGATTTGAAACGGGTTGAAATGATTTTCTAAAAACGCATCCAAAATCCCGGTGGAGAAGATGCCGCGCATGGCCCCGCCCTCAACTACCAAGGCGTTGAGGGCGGTCTTTTCGGTTGCAGCGTATGAGTTCATTTAAACACCTGATCGATCTGATCTTATTTAGCTAAAGCCTAGTAAGGATGGATTAGTATTTCGTCAATTAATTGAAAAAACCTTTTTGTTTCAAGGGTGATGGTTAAATTTGTTATTCGCGGCGTAATAATATACCCTTCATATATTCCGAACTATTGTGAAAATTATAGATCTTTTCTTTTTCAATCTCGGTACAACCAATTAGGATTTTGATCTCCGAGTCCTTTTTTAAGAGATCGACAATACACATAATGGCATCAATTTTTCGGCATTCATCAGTGCCTTTCCAGATATCGATACCGCCACCATCCATTGCGGAAGTGCCTTTTAAATATCCATAATCAACTTCATACAGCATATCGGGATATTTAGGATGCCTTGCGCCTTTAGGCCGATCGATCACAATTTCCGAATCACTAACCAGTTTATCGATGGCATTCCAAAATTCCAAATCGTACTTCACGGTTTAGCCCCCATATAATCAATGTACATTTATTAAAGCCACGGGTTTAGCCAGGATGACCGGCGGTTTTTCCCAATTAGGACACTAAAACTCAACATCAAGATGAACGAGGGGCAAACCCGTGATAACAGATAAATTCGTCCCCTGATGCGCGTTCCTTGCAGGGTCTGTCGCCTAAATTGAATATTAATCTATTTTTCAAGTCTACTGATTTCTTTCAACAATTTGTCAATCATCTCAGATTTGGCCCCGGTTCTTTTGGCGTCTTCCAGTTCGATCCGGGCTAGGGCGTATTGCCTGATATCGTAATATAACAACCCTTGGAGGTAGTGGCCGTTGGCGGGATCGATGGCGGTCAATTCTTTCGCGGTTACGATCGCCTCGGAGTATTTCCCGGAGAAAGCTTGGGCTTTAGCTAAAGTCCATAAAATATAAACCTTGGTCCGCTTATCGCTGGGGTTTAATTTTAAGATTTCTTTAGCCTTTGATTCGGCTTGAACCCAATTTTCACCTTGATCCAGCTTTTCCAATTCGGCTATTTTCAAAGCGATTTTATTCTGTGGGTTATTAAAGCCATAAATTAGTCCTGAAAAAGCCAAGATAGTAGCGAAGGCGAAATAGAGATAGCGGTTGGTAAACCAATGTTTTGGTTCGGATTTGGCTACAATCCCCGCAGCCAAAAACCCTCCGATTAAACCGCCGATATGGGCAAAATTATCAATGCCGGCGGTAGTAAAACCATACCCCAAGTTGATGAGGATTGTGAGGATCACATTATGCCCGAAATGGGATTTAAAAAGGGCCGGTTTGAGAATACCGAAAAAAAGTAAGGCTCCAAGTAGCCCAAAGATTGAACCTGAGGCCCCGACCCCGGGATTGCTGGAAAATACGAAACTGGCGATATTCCCCATTATTCCGGCGCAGAAATATACGGTAAGGAACCGGAAACGGCCGAAGATTTTTTCCACTAAGTCCCCGACAGCAAAAAGGGAATAACAATTGATCAATAAGTGAAGGATGTTGGCATGCAGAAAGATCGGAGTAATGAACCTCCAATATTCACCGGATAGAATATGGGAGTTATCTTTGGCTCCAAAATCGATCAGTAATTGGTTATAGCCGATGCCGGATTTAATCGAATATAAAAATATTATGACTGCGGCGATAACGTTTAAACCAATTAGAGAATATGTAATAATAGGGGCTTTTGACTGAATCGGCATTTTATATTCTTGCTCCTTTTGGGAGATCAGCTCGACCAGATCATCATCGGTAATCAGGTCGTTGATTCCGGTTTCCAAAAGCCGGGTAATGGTTTTGGACAAACCCAAATCGGTCCGGGGCATCTTAAAATGCCGTTCTACTCTATTGGTAGTCAAATCAATGGTTAAACATTTCAAAAATGTTTTACCCATCAGGTTGTGATATTGCCCTGCTTGAATTGAAGCTAATTTATCCTCGTTAGGATTCGATTCGAAGATAAAGATTTCAAGGAAGAAAAAACCATTTTTCTGCTTGTTCTCAGCGAGGAACGTACGGTTATGTTGAAGCCTGGCGGTAATTTCCGGGCCGGATAATCCGTCGCCGTCCAGCAACTCAATAAAAATATTACTCCCCAGTTGTTCTTTGGCTAGAATGTTATGAACTTCACCGATTTTCAGATTACCGTCCCGGTCTTTTAGGAGCAGGAAATTGTGGTCGCCAACCATTGTTTTGATGAACGCTTTGACAAATTGGGCTTTCATAGTTTATGCCTCCCGGTCTCTTGGCTTCTTAAAACTCCGTGACTCAAAGATGTCTTGTTCCGTGTTCCGCATTCGTGGTTCAAAGTCTTCATTCGATAGCCTTTATTTGAACTCGAAACCCGGAACGCGGAACCCGAAACGATAGACCAGCCACTCTGACTCCTGACTATCAGTATTTTTTCGTCAATTCCGTCCCTTGATAATAGTGGGCTAAGATTTGATCAAAGCCGTATCCGGCTGCGGCCATTCCGGCAGCGCCGCTTTGGGCCATCCCGACTCCGTGCCCCCAACCGCCTCCTGTGAAAACGAAGGATTCCGGCAGGCCGTCAACACCCAGTTTGGGCTGGACCACGAATAAGTTGCTCCGCAGGCCGCCGAGGGAACGGATGGCATCGCCTTTAAGGATTTTTTCGCCGGCAGTCCCCTTGATTAAAACTTTAGCAGCCCGGCCGCTGATGCTTCGTTCAACCACAGTCAGAGAGAGAATGCGCCCGACTGTGGCGGAGAGTTTCAAACGGGCTTCGATCTCTTCCCGGGTTATCCAATGGGACCAGCGGTAGGCGCTCCGGTTGGAATACTTCGGATGATTGGAATGGGCCTCAGGCCGGCTTTTCAACCAGGCGTAAAGGTCCGCCGGAGCCATCAGGCCGTCGCGGGGCGGGAGCAATTTATCCGGGACCGCTTGCAGGTATGGCGCGGAAAATCCCCAAACGCTTTGGCTGCTTTCGGTATACCCGCCGCAGTTATCATAGTAAAAGGCCCCGATGGGTTTAGACTGATAGGTCAGGATTAGCCCTCTGGTGGAGTTGACCGCATCCGTCACTGACTTTGTTTCCGACTGGACGCCGTTATAAACTTGGGAGGCGACGGTCGGCAGTAAATCGAAACCGCGCTCATCAAACCTGCCTAAGTTAGCGAAGGTATAAGTCCGGGCCGCTACCGCCTGGGCTTCTAAGACCGCTTTCGGCCAAGAAGAGGGGATTTCGGAAGGCACTACGGCATAGAGATATTCTTCAACGTTAATCCGGTTTACTATGGTTAAGCCTTGTTCGAACCTTAACAATTCTAAGCTCCCCCGGTAGGCGCGGTCCTGTCGGCCGGCAAAGAAATAGCCTTGCCCGTGTTGGGCGTCGAAGATGATCGTAGTAGCCTCGGGATCCCGGTATGAAAGGAGCAATGGTTTGGAAGAACGGATTAAAGGGCGGCCGTCTTCGGCGTAGACTTCTGTTTCAGCCCCGCTTTGGCGGACCAACAACACTGTTTTAGCTTTTCCGGTAACCGCTTTAGTCCCATTGCGTTCCGCTATCCGAAACTCCCCCCCGGTTTTGAGATGCGCTTGCCGGATTTTTTCCATCAACCCGATCCGTACTTCCGGAATGGTTTCTCTTTCGGGAGGAATGGTTCCGACTGCCGGAGGAGTTGAGATTCTGCGCCTTTCCGCGGCAGCCGAGCGCCGTTTGGCTTCAAATTCAGGCCGGGTGGTATTAAACTCTTTGAGCGTTGCGGCTACGGTTTGGTTCCAGGGCAGAGCCCCTTCGGCTTTGAGCAACAGATCATAAGCGGATTGATATTTTTCCTGGGCCAGATAGGATTGGACCAAAGGGTAGAAGCAGATGGTCAGGTTTTGATCCTGGGCGATCGCTTTTTTGAAACAGGTTTCCGCCTGTTCGTAGCGGCCTGTTTTTAGAGAAACTTGGCCTAAAAAGTAATAAGTCATGGGATTGAAGTTTTCCCGGTTTAATGATTGTTGAAGCAAGTTTTCCGCCTGATCGTATTGATTTAAGTCCATATAAGCCAGGCCTAGCCAAAAAAGGGCTTCGGGGCCTAATTCCGTTTCTTCGGCTAACTTCAATGTTAGTTCAGGCTGTCCCCCATGATAGGCGGCTTCCATTAAAGCCATCCGGTACCCTGATTCAGCCGGGTGTTTATCTGCCAGATAAGTCAAGTTGCGAATGGCCTCTTGATAACGGCCGGCTTCTTTCAAAACTTGGGCTAGGTTCAAACGGACCGCATCGTTTTCCGGGTCCGATTGGACAATTTCTTGAAATATTTCAACACTTCTCTGATAATCACCTTGGTAATATGATGTCACTCCCGTTTCAAAAAGATGCC
>JBLNDC010000288.1:0-3932 GCA_050261255.1 Bacteroidota bacterium | reverse complement strand
GGGAATACCATATCGAATCAATACATAAATTATCCCTAAAACTGCTCCTATACCAAAAAATAAAAAGAAGGTTGCCAAATTTTTTCGCCTCTCTCCTTTAGGATATACATTAATTAATGTTACGTCAACTATTAGCGTTTTCTTTACTTTTATTAATAATAAATTTAATCCCGTTTTCTGAAACGTTATATTTAATTGCCAATTCCTTTATGTTATAACCCTTATATTCTTGGATAATAGCCTTATTTCTGACCTTTTTCATTATAAGCATAGGTAGAGGCAAATACATAACAGTTCCGCCAACTAAATTTATTAATTTCAGGAAATTTTTAATCCCAATAGCTTCGGCTATATACCTATAATTATCAGGAATATCATCCATTGTAATTTGAGAAATAAGTTGATCTGTTAACTTGTCCATCAAATTTAATCCCCTTTTATGTTAAGGTTTTTTAACATTAAGATAGGTTTTACTAGTTTAAAGATCTAAATATGAGGGAAGAGAGACTATAAAAGCCCCTCTTCCTGTACGGAGTGAGCTGTGGGTATGGGAGTCCCAGTAGCTCTATTACCGCTTCATACGCTGGGTGAGCGTAGGAACAAGAAGCGGTCTTACTATTTTGATTCGATGGGACATAGATAACTCCTTTTATGAAATTCAAGATTTATTCGGGTTTTCAATGGTTTTCATAATTTAATTTTTAACCCCTCTGGTTTATGAAAGACAAATATGTTATGATTCAATTATTCCATTGTTGATATCCTCACTTTCCACCCCTTCTTTAATCAAAGGAGGGGTACTTTTTTCGTATTCTTCCCCGATTTGAACGGCCTTGTTAAAAATACCACGCAGCTTTTCAGGAATAAATTCATTGCCAAACGGTGGTTTTAAAGTTTCAGCTAAGTTTGTTTCTGGCTTTCCGGCTTTGATTAACTCTTTATCCCTTAGAAGAACTTTAGCTTTAACATTTCCCAACCGTTCAAAGGATTGTTCCAAGGTTTGTTTTATTGTGGCGCAAGCCTTTGAAATTTGGGATACAATATTATCCCATTCTGCTTTGCTCTCTTCAGTGAACTTTTGAGTTTCTTCTTCCAGTTCCTTCTCAAGCTTACGGAGTTGAAATCCGGGAGTCGTTTCATTTACCATGCAAAGTTTATTGTCCGGATCGGAAGCGGCCACTAAAGCCCGGTGCGCTCTAACCCGGTTATCCAATTCATTTTTGGCTTCCTCAATATCCCGCTTGAGTTTGTCTAAGTAATCCCCGGAATTGCCTTTGCCGAAACTGTTTTCAACATCGGCTTTCAATTCGGCTTCTTGAAGTTCCGTAGTGAGACTTTCAATCAGATCTTCAGCTTTTTTAATTTCCGTTTCAGCTTGGGCGATCCGTTGTGCGATCTCTTGTTTGGTCTTGGCGATTTCATATAATTTATTGCTTGAAACATATAAGGCTTTTTGGTCTTGGCGATTCCTCAATTTAATTTGAGATATTTCCAATGCTTGACGGGCATTTTCAAGCTGACGTTTAAGGTTATTTTCGGTATGATGATACATACTGATTTTTTGTCCAATTTCGTAAGAACCCTCTTTATTTGGGTCATATTCCGATTCTAAATCAACCCGCTGTGTTTTAGTTTCTTCAAGTTCCTTTTCAAGTCTTTGAATTGTTTCTATCTCGTCTTGAATTTTTGCTTCTTGAGCTTGAATCCGTCTTTCCTGCTCTTCATCCCAAAAAGTATTAATTTGTTTTGCTTTGGTTGCCATAATGAATTATTCCTCCTTTTAGTATAAAGTTAAGCTTCTTGACATTTGATTCCCATTTTATAGGGACTGTCTACCCGGCTCCGGGAGACTGTTAATTCAATATCGCCGATTTTAATTCCGGTGACCGTACCCTCGGAGATCCAGCAGTGAATCTTAACCCGCCCAATATCCAGATATCTTGATAAATCAGCCAGGTTAAGATTTCTTTGTAACTCCGATTCCTTGATTAATAAGTTACCTTCTTCATCCCGGAAGGCATGAATATATTTGTAACGAATCCAGCGGTATACATAGGTATGTGATAAATTGAGCATCTGTATTACTTCGTTAACCGGTTTGGATGGCTGATTGTCTATTAAAGTCTTATCCGGCAGGTTTTCCGGAGTAAAAACGATCTCCAGGGGCGCATCAACCTGATCTCTAGTCAACCGAAGCCACTGGCCGCTGATCCGAATAGCCGAAACTTTTCCATCGGCAATCCATCGAAGAATGTTTTTAGGATCGATATTACAAATCCGGGCAATCCTAATAACTTGTTTTAAGCGTTCCGTTTCATTGTTTCCGATAACCAGAAGGCCGTCTCCGTTACGAAAAGCAGAGATAAAACCGTAGCGCATCCATTTTTCAAAAAGGGTGGTCCTAACATCAAGTAAAGTAGCTACTTCCTGCCAGGGTGTATATTTGGTTTCCATAGAATCTATTACCTCCTTTCTTTTAAAAGATAATTTGGTACTGTTGTTAATCTTTGTCCGACAGTACCAAACATAGAAAAATTAGCTTACTTACCATACTTTTGATACAATTCATCCGTTATTCCAAGACTGTTATTAACCCGTCTTTGAAGTTCGGAATCGGAGTTGGATTTTTCATTACCCAATTCACGAAGACTATTTGCTTGGGTTTCAATAGCGGCATTCGGATTGATTCCGGCATGTCTTAGAATTGATTCCAACCCATAATTCACCGGTTCCTTGGTTAATCCGATGGAATGAATTCCAACCGCGCGATTATCTGAAAAACGGACTATCACGACAGGAGAAATATAACGGTAGCTATTGGAATCAATCTCTTTTTGAGCGTCGGGACTAAGATACAATTCTCCCCACAAACCGTTTTGACCCCGTGAATCCAACTTTCTAATTCGTCCGGCAGATGAAGCGGTTGGGTTAACTAATGATTGATTTAAGTAATCAATGTTTATGCCGAATTGTTTTTCAAAAAATGAATTAATCTCAGCCATCGAGAAATCATCAACTAGGACTTGTCCTTGTTCGGATTTTACCCACCCATGGGGAAGTAATTGAATAAAGTCTCCTTCTCGATGAAAATCCAAGGTTGGAAAGTAGAATATTTCATTTTTTTGAATCTTATCAGCCATTTCTTATTTCACCCCCTTTCTATTTGGAACTGTCCTTAAATAGCTCGCTTTTTGAGTTCTTACCCGTTGAATTTTTCCGGTTGAGTTATGTTGCAGATATTCATGACCATTTGTACCTTTAAATAGGGTATAGGTTGTTAAGCCTAGTAATTCAGAAAACTCTTCCATTACACTCGTTTCTCCCTCAAGTTGACGAATACCACTCAGAAAACACATCATGTTAACTACAAAATTATCAATGTCCCAATTCCAATAATCCCAAAGTAACTTATTGACCCTATCGCCAATAACATTATTAAGCCCAATCTCCCGAATAGTCTTCATTGAATAGAAATAATCCTTTATCCCATACTTTTTACCGTCATACTCCTTTTCAATCGGGAATATGGTTAATAGCTCTGACGGTGTTAATTTTCCGATTGCATCTTGAAGAGCAAAACTAAAATTAAGCATGTTTTCCAACCATTCATAGGTTCTAGATTCATAAGATGGATAACTATTAATAAACTTCACTCCGAAATAGATTATCTGTTTGAAAATGTCCCGGTTTTCCGGTTGTTCTATAAATTGGGTTACTTTTTCATGCAGATTACGAAGATAAATGAATGATAAATCCGGCTTGGTTTCTATATTTTCAATACTACCTTTGATTAATTTCATGTTTCATGCTCCTTTCATCTGATTTTTTACCGTTCGATCCGGGAAGAGGGGCTGATGATAAACCCGACCCCTTTTAATTCGTTTCAAAAGGTTTTTAAAAACGTTTAAAAAATTCAAGGAATAGGTTTGTAC
>JBLNDC010000287.1:0-5347 GCA_050261255.1 Bacteroidota bacterium | reverse complement strand
AACTACGGGGAAAAGGGTATTTAAAATGAGTCCCTTACACCACCATTTTGAGCTTGGCGGAATGATGGAGCCCCAAATAGTGCTTCGTTTTTGGATCGCTGGGATCGCCCTAGGCGTTCTTGGGATCCTAGGTTACTTATTATAAAAAGCGAACGATCCGGGATTAATGTTGGAAACTACTAATCGGCGTTGCTTATCTAACCGACTTTGAATTGGTCATTGTTTATTAATGACTGATCACTGTTTATATTGGAGGGTGTAAAGTTGAAACGAAATCCTCCCGATCTTTTTTTATTTATGATCGTTTTAACCTTAGTGATGATTGGCTTGGTTATGGTATCCAGCGCGGGCGCACCGGAAGCGTTAAGCAAAGGCTGGAGCGTATTTCACTTTGGATTAAAACAACTTCTGTTTGCCGGGATTGGTTTGTTTTTAATGCTGGTGATGATGAAAATTCCTTATCAGACCTTGAAAAGGACCACCATTCCCGTGGCGGTAGCGGCGATTTTTTTTCTAATTTTTGTTTTAATGTTCGCTGAAGTCACCAAAGGTTCACGACGTTGGATCGATCTGGGAATTTTCCCATTTCAACCGTCGGAGTTCGCAAAACTCGCTATGATCTTATTTTTAGCCCATTACTTTAGTGAAATCAAAAAAGGGATCGGCAATTTTATCGTGGGAATAGTTTTACCGGGAATTTTTGTATCAGTAATCTGTTTTTTAATACTCTTGGAGCCGGATTTGGGAACCACAATCGTCATTTTCGGTACTTTTATAATGATGCTTTTTGCCGGTGGCGCTAAAATTGTTCATTTAGGGATTTTATCAGGAATCGGGGTTATAGTCAGCGCTTTTGAGATTAAAATGAAAGCCTATCGCGCGGAAAGGCTGATCGCTTTTTTAAACCCCTGGCGGGACCCGCAAGGCACTGGTTGGCAAATTATTCAATCTTTATATGCCCTGGGTTCAGGCGGGCCATTTGGACTCGGTTTGGGAATGGGCCGGCAAAAGTTTAATTACCTCCCCGAAGCCCATACCGATTATATTTTTTCGATTTTGGGCGAAGAATTAGGTTTATTAGGAACGTTGACGGTGATTGTTTTATTTTTCTTTTTAGCTTGGCGGGGATATAAAATTGCTGTTTCAGCAAGAGAATCATATGCTAGGATGCTTGCCGCCGGAATCACTTCTTATCTTATTTTTCAAGCCATTATCAATATCGGAGTGGTTACTTCAAGCCTTCCAGTTACCGGAGTGCCGTTGCCGTTTTTAATCTATGGAGGATCATCTTTGTTAGTAAGTATGTTTAGTGTGGGAATTCTCTTAAATATTTCCAAAAATAGCGAGTGAATTTTAGACGATTTTTATCTTCATATAATGCTAATTTTTTGCTTGATTCCGGAGTTAAGAATTAACCTCCGGATTTTTTAACTAGCTAAAAACACTCCGAAAAAGCTGGTTGCTCGTTCGAAACCGGTCACAGCTGCTATACACAATGGAAGGATACTTTCAAGCTTAGGTTAGAGTCTTTTGCCTAAATCGGCTTTTTTCCGGTAGTATGCTTTTGTCACATTCTACTAACAATGAGAATATGATAGGTCTGAACTCAATTGCAGTACTGGATGTTCAGGGGGTTAATACAATGATTGATACGGAAACACTGGTACAGGCTGGGGCTGGCATTACCGAAAGGTTAGAGATAATTGGAGGCAGAAAACTCAGAGGAGTTATCAATGTTAGCGGCGCTAAAAACGCGGTTTTAAAGTTGATGGCTGCTTCGTTATTGAGCAATTCACAATGCTTAATACGGAATGTCCCTAAGATAAGGGATGTAGATACCATGCTCGGAGTTCTGAGAAGTTTGGGTGTTGAAATCGATTGGGCTGAAGAAAACTCGTTGTTGATTACGAGCAAGGACGATTTAAATGATTCAGCCTCTGATGAACTGGTCAAACAAATGCGAGCCTCAGCTCAGGTCATGGGCCCGCTGTTAACCAAAATCGGCCGTGTCAAATTGTTTCAGCCCGGGGGTTGTGTTATCGGGCAACGCCCCTTGGATCTTCACTTAAAAGGGTTTCAAGCCATGGGAGCCTCGGTTCTGGAAGAACATGGCTATATCATAGTCCAAACGAACCGAAAACTGAAGGGCGCAGAAATTTTACTTGATTTTCCAAGTGTGGGGGCTACCGAAAATATTATGGCCGCCGCAATATTAGCCGAAGGAATCACTGTAATTAAAAATGCCGCCAAGGAACCGGAAATTATTGAAGAACAAAACTTTTATAATCGTTTGGGGGCGCGGATTAGAGGAGCAGGGACCGATACTATTCGAATCGAAGGTGTAAACAGTTTAAACAACCGGATGATTGACTATTCCGTCATTCCCGACCGGATTGAAGCGGGAACTTTCATGATCGCCGCTGCGGTTACAGGCGGAGAAGTGATGGTTAATAATATAATTCCGGAACATGTTGAAGCTTTAGTTTCTAAATTAAAAGAGATCGGATTTGGATTGGAAATTAGAGAAGAATCGATTATAGTCCGATCTCAAGGCAATAGTTTTAAAGGTGTCGATGTGACTGTCTTGCCATATCCCGGCTTTCCTACAGACCTGCAACCACAAATTACGGCATTATTAGCTGTGGCTAACGGAACAAGTGTTATTACTGAAAATGTCTTTGGAAGTCGATTTCGTTATGTAGATGAGTTAATTAGGATGGGGGCTTTAATTAGGGTAGAGAGCAGAAGCGCAATCGTTAAGGGAATTCCCAAGTTAAGCGGGGCTCCGGTCTATGCGCCGGATTTAAGGGCCGGTGCGTCATTAGTTATTGCCGGCTTAGTCGCTGAAGGCATGACCACGATCGAAGGAGTCCAATTTTTAGAGCGGGGCTATGAAGGTTTGGAAAAAAAACTCGCCAACTTAGGGGCAGATATCAAGAAGGTATTTTAAAAACTAATCAGTTTTAAAGAAGATATACTTCTCAGCCAATAGCTATAGCTATTGGCTTTTTAAATTTGATTTTTAAAGCGATAACTCTGCTTTATGAGTTGTAAATAATAGAAGTTTAGTAAAATTAACTTTATTTTAAATAAAAAAAATTCATTATTAAAGCAAATTGAATCTTGACTGGCTAGGTAAGTTTTGCTAATATTTGAATGAATTTTAATTGTATTTAATATTAACAGATCGAGGTTAAAATTAATGAGGCCGGCGAGACGCAATTTTTTAGCAATAGTTTTATTTTTTATTGTTCTAGCTTCAATTCCTCAAGCTTCAAGAGCCCAAGAACAAGGATTAATTTTTTCTCAAATGTCAATGGATAGTAAAAAAGAGTTTAGGTATAAACTAGTCCGTGATTTAGTAAAGGAGTTTAGGGAGGATGAGACATTCGATAAGATCCATCAATATATGATCTCGAAAGCGACTGAGCTTAATAAAGCCCATCCCCGTCATCTTCCCGATTTTTTAATCGAAGACACTTTTTCGAAGACGGATAATTTATTCGAAAGAACTAGATTTGCCATTAAAGATAATCCTGGCCGTTTCTATGAACCGGAGTCCTTTGAAAAGTCGGTTCAAAGGCTATTATGGCTCAAAGGGATCTGTTTTTTGTTAATGGGGATTAAAGAAGAACATCAAATGGCCTTTTCTTATTTTTATTTGCCGGGCAATGAAAACATTAGGCATAAATTCATCGATGATATGGTAAAGTATTCATTTCCCGAAGTCCCTGAAATACCGGAAAATGAGGCTTGGCGTCAACAAATGAATGGGGCAATGTCAAGGCTTGGTTATAATATTTTTTCCGTAAGAAAATTTGGCATTGAAAATAGTCAAGTTAATTGTGAAGATTTTATTTATAATCAAAGGTTTTAAGAACAATTAATTCCTGTGAATAAGTTTTTTTATACCGGAACCGATCAAAATATCTGGCTCCGGTCTTTTTTTAAAGTTAAGGATTGCATAATTCATGATTTTAGCTTTGACTCACAATATTTTAATAGATACTTCTGGGTTTATGACTATATATTGTGGCCAAAGGATTTATTAAGGTTATTATCCAATTTTCTCAGAGTATTAGTCGTTCTTAAAAGATTAAGGTAACTACGATATAATTTTCACTTGCCAATGACAGTCTTTTTGATTATAATTATTATCAGGTAATAATAATATTAACTAATATATAAAGTGGGTAATAGGGAAAAATGTCAGTAAAACCGGTAAAAAAGAATGAGCGCCATCGGTTGCTTTTACAAGCGATTGAGAAAAATCCGTTTATTACCGATGAGGAACTGGCGGAAAGCCTTCAGGTGAGTATTCCGACTATACGCCTTGATCGATTGGAATTATCCATCCCTGAGGTTAGAAAACGCACTCGGGAAATGGCCTCTCATTTTTTCGGTTCATCTCAATCCTTGGGCGTTCAAGAGATTGTTGGAGAATTAATTGAAATTGAACCAGGAAAACGCGGGCTTTCGTTATTGGAAACAGATCAAACAATGTGTCTGGAAAAATGTAATATTATTCGGGGGCATATTATTTTTGCCCAAGCAAACTCATTGGCTAATGCGGTTGCTGATGTCCCAGTCGCGTTAACCGGGAAAACGGAATTTACCTTTTTACGAACTGTCCGGGCGGGCGAAAAGATAATCGCCAAAGCTCAGGTCCTGGAGAAAAAAGGGCACCGGTTTTTGATCGAAGTAATTGTTCGTTCCAAAGAGGAAATAGTCGCAAAGGGTATTTTTGTAATTCACGGGATGACTCTCGAAATGGCAAATTATTTAAAATTGTTAAAAGACGTAGAATAAAGATATTATCAATAGGAGGCTACTAGAATGGAAATTGGTATTTCCGGAGTAGGTTTCGCAGTTCCCCAAAGAGTATTAACCAATCGAGATCTGGAGAAAATGGTGGAAACTAGTGATGAATGGATTGTAACCCGGACCGGTATTCGGGAGAGGCATATAATACAACCCGGCGAAAGTATAACCCAATTGGTTGTCGCTGCTGCGCGGCAGGCGTGTGATTTAGCTAAGGTTGATTCGGAAAAACTTGATTTCGTAATCAGTTCGACTTTGACACCGGATCGGATCAGTCCGGCCCAGTCTTTCGAGGTTGCTAAAGCCCTTAATAGCAACCAATCTTTTTGTTTTGATTTGAATGCGGCTTGTTCCGGCTTAATGTATGGCTTGGCTGCTGCCGAAAGCTTTTTGAAGACTCGTCCGATTAAAAACGGGATTGTCACTGCGGGAGAACATGTGTCTCGCTTGGTGGATTACACGGATCGGAATTCCTGTGTTTTATTCGGTGATGCTGCGTGCGCAGTCACCCTTACCAACGATCATC
>JBLNDC010000286.1:0-4677 GCA_050261255.1 Bacteroidota bacterium | reverse complement strand
ATTGCCGCCGGCGCCGATGTGGTCATGCTCGGCAGTTTGTTTGCCGGGACCGAGGAAAGCCCCGGGGAAATGGAAATTTATCAGGGGAGAAGCTATAAAGTATACCGGGGGATGGGTTCGGTTTCCGCGATGAAGCAAGGGAGCAAAGACCGGTATTTTCAAGAAGACCAAAAGAAGTTGGTGCCGGAAGGGATCGAAGGCCGGGTGGCCTTTAAAGGTTCATTGTCGGAGACCGCTTTTCAGTTGGTTGGCGGGCTCCGGGCCGGGATGGGTTATTGCGGCTGCCGGACCATTGAGGAGATGAAGACCAAGACCAAATTCATGCGGATTACCGCCGCCGGTTTGCGGGAAAGCCATCCCCACGATATTCAAATTACCAAGGAAGCCCCGAATTATTCGGTGGACTGAATAAAAGGGTAAAGTGTAAAGGGTAAAGGGTAAAAATAAATCTGGAGTGTGTTTTAATTTTTTAGGTTTTCTTTTCATAGACTTAAAAATTAGAGGAAGGTAAATTTCATACGGTTGCTGGGCGGTCGACGCCCGGCAGTCGTTTTTTTCTTTCAATTGAGGTAAACTTTTTTTTCTTCCTTAGGTGGGGAGAGGAATTACAGTAGTCGGTTAAGCTTTTCAAGTTTAAAGAGGAAAAATCATTTGGAACCAGAATAGTAAATTTAAAGATCTTAAAAAATGATCAGAGGTGTCGATATTGACTTTAGCGAATTGGATTACCTCTAGCCGGTTTATCTTAGCGCCTTTAATTTTTTGGCAATTAACCAGAGGCACTTCTCAAGGGGTTGTTTGGGCGTTAATCTCACTTCTGATTGCGGGTTTGACGGATGTGGCCGACGGTTGGGCAGCCCGGTCCCGCAATGAAGTGAGCGAGTTGGGGAAGATCCTCGATCCCTTGGCTGATAAACTGGTGACCGGCGGCATGTTATTGGCGTTGACCGTTAAATGGGGGTTGCCCGTTTGGATGGTCGTGGTTTACATAGTTAAAGAGTTGATTCAGGTTGGGGCCGGAGCGTTTGTGGTAAAAGAGATCAAACAGGTTATTCCGGCCAACCGGTGTGGAAAAAACGCGACTGTCGCCTTTTTCCTGGGGTTCGGATTGTTTTTTATTCATAAAGTCGTCGGGCAAGTGGTGATCGGGATAGCGATCTTGATGTCGATTTATGCGTTGTACACCTATTATCTGGCGTATTTGAAATTGAAAGAAAGCAAGTAAAGATAATGAAAATGGATTAATAGTTAAAAAGGAGCTGTCGCTCCTTTTTTAATACCAACTTTCTACACGGTATATTAGTGAAGAAAGAATTTATATCATATAGCCTTTTGGATTAATCTTCTTGCCTATAAGTTGATTAAAAAATACGACGATTGCAGCAACAGCAGAGAATAATTAAAAGAATAATAATACATGAACATCCGCCGTTGAAAATGCTAGGAGAAACCCGTTGACATTTATGATGATGGGACATTCGTTCTCACCTCCTCAGGTGGTTTTTTGGAGGACTTAATATAAATTACGCTACGTTTTGTGCGATTGAGATAATGCTAATAGTATTCTTTAATGGTTCATTGACTACTTTTTGGGATATAGCCTGGATTAGGGGTTAATATCACAAGTGAGGTTACTTAATTACTAATGATTAACTATTTTAAACAAAATTCCGGCCGTGGACGGGAAGTTCTCCAACTCGCCTTGCCGGTTCTGGCTGAGCAAGTCTTCATCACCTTAATGGGGGTAGTTAATGCCATGATGGCTGGGCATATCGGTAAAGAGGCGGCAGCAGCCATTGGAATGATTGATACACTCAACAACATTTTCATCTCTGCCTTTTCTTCCCTGGCTGTAGGAGCTACAGTAGTGGTAGCCCACTATACCGGCCAAAGCAATCACCGTTTTGCGGGTGAAGCGTCAAAACAAGCTCTTTACGCAGGATTGACTGTCTCTTCCTTAATCGCTGTCGCAGTTGGTGCTTTTCGCCAACCATTAATGGGAATTTTATTTGGATCTGCGGAAAATAGTGTTTTACGGCTTGCCTTTGAATACTTGGCAATTAGCCTCTTTACTTACCCTTTGATTGCCCTGACTGCGATATCCTGTGGAGTTCTCCGGGGCGCCGGCGACACCAGAACTCCGGCGCAAGTTGTAATCATTATGAATGTCGTTAATGTTATAGCCGGTTACATTTTAATTTTTGGTTTAACTCCTTTAGGTTTTGATGGTTTTGGGGTTTCGGGAGCAGCTTTAGCCATTGGAATTGCTCGACTTTCCGGTGTGGTTCTTTTACTCTATGTACTGGTTAGAGGAACTTTGAATTTAAAACTGCAAAAAGTATTTAAATTTAAGCCGAATTTGGAGATGTTGGCCGCCATCTTTAAAATTGGAATACCAGCCAGTCTTGAATCCTTCTTATTTAACTCGGGAAAATTAATTACCCAGACCTTTATCGTAGCTTCAGGAACTGTAGCCATTGTCACTAATTATGTCGGTATGTCGCTGCATAGCTTAATGATGACCCCAGGTCTGGCCTTTAGTCTAGCCGCCACAGCATTAGTCGGGCAAAATATGGGTCGGGGCGATAGTCAGGAAGCAGAGAAGTCTTTAATGTATCTTGACAAATTGACTGTCTGTTGTTTAATGGCGGTAAATATTATCTTTCTTCCTTTTTACTCTTTCTTTTGTTCGCTGTACACTTCCAACGCGGAAATAATAAAACAAACTACCTTACTACTACAAGTAACGATTATATTTGTTCCGTTCTGGCCGATGGCCTTCCTTTGGCCGGCCGGGCTTAAAGGGGCCGGCGATGTCCGTTACACTTTAATAGTCTCAGCCATTAGTATGTGGGTCTTTCGAATCACATTAGGCTATGTGCTTTGCATTTATTTTAAATTGGGTGTTTTAGGAATCTGGTTTGGGATGTATACCGACTGGATCATCCGCGGGATAGCTTTTTTGGTAAGGCTAAAACGAGGCAAATGGAAGAATAACATTGTAGTAAAAAAATAGGAGAGACGGCTTAAAACCAGACCGAAATACCAACTTTGAGGTGAACTTGAAACAAAGAATTGACATGGAATATGATTTCCATGTTTTATTGTTTATTTAAAGGGAAGTAAAAGAAAACATAGAATTCTACCATTAATTCCTTCTTCTTCCTGAGGATGGTGGTAAAAACAATTATCTCCCGCAGAGGCGCGGAGACGTAGAGGAATGAAGGATTATAGGTTAAGGTAATTAGTTGTGGATCATAGATTGGCTCATGGTTGCAGGTTTGGTTATTTGCCGAACTGTGATAATGCATTGATAAATCAGGGATAATTCGTTGTGTTAATCGTCTTAAAAACCTTATAATCTCCCGCAGAGGCGCTGAGGCGCAAAGGAATAACTATTATTACGATACGGTAATAGTTGTGTATTATAGATTGCTCATAGGTTGCGGGTTTGGTTGCTAGCTCAACTTTGATGAAGAACTAATGAAATCGGAGTATCCCCTTGTGTCAATTTCCCTGGAATCTAAACTCTGCGCCTTTGCGCCTCTGCGGGGGGATAAATTTTTTTGGGTTTGGTAGCCTGGATAAGGGATGAATGCGTTGGAGAAATTGGATTATCTCCCGCAGAGATACGGGGGCCTAAATAAATGACGGAAAATGAAATCGGGACGATCGTTGTCGATACGGCAATAGCTGTACATCGCGAACTCGGGCCTGGTTTGCTTGAGTCGGTATATAGTTTAATATTGGAATATGAGTTGAAGCAACGGGGTTTAAATGTTGAACGTGAGGTGTCTATTCCGATTATATATAAAGGAATAGAATTTGACGAAGGTTTCCGGGCAGATCTGATTGTGGAAGGGAAAGTTATCGTGGAGTTAAAGTCGGTAGAGTATGTAAAAGCTGCCCATAAAAAGCAAGTCCAGACTTATTTAAGGCTTACCGGCTGTAAGCTTGGTTATTTGCTTAACTTTGGTGAAGAACTGATGAAGTTGGGGATTACCCGTTGTGTAAATAGGCTTGAGTCTTAATATTTAGTGGCTCTGTGGGTGTAGAAAACATTATTATCTCCCGCAGAGGCGCGGAGGCGCAGAGGAATGAAGGATTATACGATGTGGTAATTAGTTGTGGATCATAGATTGGCTCATAGTTGCAGGTTTGGTTACATGCTTAACTTGGTGAAAAATTAATGAAATCGAAGTATCCCGTGATTTTGTCCGCAGATATAATTGTTGGAGGAATTCTATAAATGTCTTTGATGATAAATGTTTTACCTGCCTCTAATGGAGATTCAATTATTATAAAATATGGTGATGATAAAGATAATTTTAAATATATACTTATTGACGGTGGAAGGGGTTTTTTATGTTTTAATATGCTAAAAGATTTCTTTAAAGAAAGAGAAGAAGAGAATTGTGATATTGAACTAGTAATAATAACGCATATCGATGATGATCATATAAATGGAATTCTAAAACTAGCCCAAGATCCAAGTGTTAATATAAAAATAATAAAAGATATTTGGTTTAACTCTGGAAAAACTTTAGCTAATTTTTTTAAGCCCGGAACACAAGATTGCATAAAAGAAATTCCATTGGTTTTAACTAATGAAACAGAAATGAGCTTTAAACAAGGAAATACTTTAGAACGTTATTTAGAGGACTTGGGTATATGGAG
>JBLNDC010000285.1:0-10437 GCA_050261255.1 Bacteroidota bacterium | reverse complement strand
CTGCTTCTAATCCTTCCAGTACCTGAATCTGTTCCGCTCCATAATCCGATACTCCATTTTGATCAAGGTTGTTTAAACTATTCTTTTCGTCCGCCATTAGCGATGAAACTCCTTCCGAACTATTCGTTTAAGCTATCTACAAAGCTAGCTCTCTTTTTCAAAGTTAAGGTTGAAATAGGCGACAAATAAATATCCTTATCAGTAATGACAACAGATTTATAGTCTTGTTGGTCAGGATTAGCGATAAAACCTTCTTCCTGAGCAGTTTTTAAAAAATCTTTTGAACTATTAGCCCCTAACACGCTTTCCACATTAAGAATAGCGATTATTTTTTTCGAATTGACCAGAGTGTCCCCGCCTAAATGAATAAACATAGCGAATCCTCCCCGCAATCTTCCTTAATTTGATTAATGGTCTAAATATAAATTATAGCTTTATTTGACAACTAGGGCAATATAAATATTCCCCGGAAATAACCGTTTGACAACTGGAACAACGGTGGCCACCCTCAGCTAAAACTTGCTTCTGATTTTGATAAAATGCTTGGATTAATTTTGAAAAGTGCTCCGCCAAATCAGGATCCTCAAGCTTGTCGGCACAGTCGTGGATTAGTTTTTCTTCCCTTTCGGTAAGCGGGTAATCTTTTTTTGGTAATGCATGTTCTCTTTGTTCTAGCGCTACCGGACCGATTTTAATCTTGATTCCCTTAATGACGCCTTTACCAAGAACCTTCTGGAAACGTTTCACAATTTCAAGGGAAAACAGCGAAACTTGGTGCGCTAAAGCTGGGTTTTCGGTTTGGAGATACAGAAAACCATTATAATATCGAATCGCTTTAACCTTGCCGGCAATTTCCGGCCCCGCTACCCGTGGCCAATAATAAACGGATAACTCCCCTTTTAACCGAAACCAACCTCCGTTTTGCCGGAAGATTCTTTCAATTATATTATTAAAGCTGCTATTCAACATATTGGATTTCACCTTGGTTGACTGAGAAAAAATGGGTTTGCTGGCCTTGTAAAGGAAAATCTTGCTTGCTGGTAGAAGTTAAAAATGTTTGAGACGAACTAATCAGCAGTTGCAACAAGTGCTGTTTACGATGATCATCGAATTCCGACATTACGTCATCCAACAAAATTAAAGGGTACATTCCCCTTGCTTCTTTAATTTTTTCAACTAAACCTAGTTTTAAAGCTAAAGCTGCTGTTCTTTGCTGTCCTTGCGAACCATAACTTCTAAGTTCAATCTCATGATTAATCGTTAATCGTAAATCATCACGATGCGGACCAATCAAAGTCATTCCCCGTTGTAATTCATAGTCTTTAACCTTCAAGAGTTCTTCTTGGAACTTGCTTTTAATTTCCGTTTCATCATTAGGGATAATTTGATTATTAAAACTTACATATTCCAGGTTTAAAAATTCTTTATCGCCGCTAATGGTTTGTTGTGCCGCCCCGATAAAAGGTTTGACCGAATTAATTAATGAATTTCGGTATTTAATTACTTTAGTCCCTTTTTCGATTAACTGTTCGTTCCAGGCATCTAATTCCCCACGGTCCACAAAGCCTTGTTTTAAAAGCCGATTGCGCTGTTGCAACACTTTAAAGAAATTATAATAAACAAAACGATATTTGGGTTCAATTTGGGCTAAATAGATATCGATAAAATCCCGACGTTCTTGGGGGGCTCCTTTAACCAATTGCAGATCATCCGGAGAAAAGATCACTATCGGTATTTGTCCAAATACAGAATTATTTTTAACAGCTTGTCCATTAATTTTTATGCGTTTCTCTTTAACACCGATTCCAACTTCGACGAGAGTATAATTATCGTTTTCTTGAAATTGCCCTCTGCAAAAACAATGATCAGTTCCCCACTTTATTAATTCATTATCCTTTTTAGTCCGAATCGGTTTACCCAAACACAACAAGGCTATTGCTTCTAAAAGATTTGTTTTCCCTTGGGCGTTTTTCCCGATAAAAACATTGATCTGCTCAGAAAATTTGAGCTTGAGCTCTTGATAATTTCTAAAATTCCTTAACTCTAATTGATTAAGATACATATACTTCCTTTAATTTTCTCATCTTTTTTTAAACTATACAGCTAGAGAAACAAGCGCTATCAGCTTTTAATCTAAATTGCACCAACCGTTAAAATTGTATTTCTTCATTTATCAAAGCCTTCCTGCTTTTGTTAAAAATTTTAGTCCCTGTTTAAAATCAATTTTCATTAATTATATTGATATATGCCAACTAATTTATCCACTTTATCCACTGTTTTTCCACAGATAAGACAATTTTATAAAATTTATTCTCAAATATAAGTCGCATCAGCCTGAAATAATTGATTACTCTACCAGATTCTCAATATATTATCTTCGAGATGACTATTAAAAGCCTTAAATTATAAAACCAGGTTTCCCTGGTTTAAGTTGATAGTTTAAGTGGCATCACAATATAAATATAATCATCTTTATCTTTAATTTGCAATAAAGCCGGTTTTTGTTCTTGGATATACTTGAAAACAATCTCTTCGGAATCGACGGCTTTTAAAAAATCCAATAAGAATCTAACATTAAATCCAATTTCTAATTGTTCACCATTAAAATCCACTGGAATTTCCTCATAAGACCTTCCTTTATCAGGTTCTTTAGCAGTAATAATAACTCCCT
The DNA here is from genome assembly GCA_050261255.1 of Bacteroidota bacterium. Classification (GTDB taxonomy): domain Bacteria; phylum Bacillota; class UBA4882; order UBA8346; family UBA8346; genus JAAYHS01. The sequence goes on along the minus strand of JBLNDC010000285.1, from coordinate 7,766 downwards.
TTGTTGAAATCGCCAACCGAATCGAATTACTTACCAACGAAGTTCTTTCTAAAGCTTCGATTAATAAGGTCCTATTAATTAACAAACTCCCTTGAAATTCTTTGGGGATAACCTGTTCGTAACGGGGAAATTGCGCTTCAACCAATCTGGATGAGAAAGTAACTCCCGCTCCGTTTATATAAATCAACTTATCGCCAATGTAAATATCTAAGAGATCTTCCGGATTACTACCGAAAATATTCGATATTTCTCGTAAAGCCCGCACCGGAACTAAAGCCGTTTTTTGAATACTTGATTTTACCGGAATATCTTTAACCGCTAAGCGGTTAACATCCGTAGCCACTAGTCGAAGGCGATCCGGAGCGCTTTCTAAGAGAATACTCGATAAAAACGGACGCGGATCTTCGGCTAAAGTTGCATAAATTGTTTGCCGAATCGCTTCCTTTAATTTGTCGCTACTAATTTCTAGTTTTTCCCCATTTTTAAAATCCGGTAATGCTGGAAACTCTTCCACCGGTAAAATAGGGAGCTGATATGATGAACGTTGGCAAACGATCGAAACTGTTTTAGAATTGTCATCTAATTCTATTTCTACTGGAAGTTGAGGTAAATGACGCACGATTTCCACAAAAGTTTTTCCCGGTAATACTACTACTCCTGGTGATTGAATTTGAATATTAGGGATTTTAACTTCAACCGCTATTTCTAAATCCGTAGCTATACAGCGTAGATAAGTTTCTTTGGTTTCGAGTAAAATTCCGGTCAAGATTGGCAAGGTCGATTTAGTTGCAATGGCCCGAACTGCGATTTGTAGATAACGAGCTAAATCTTCTTGTGCACAAAGTAATTTCATGATAATGCCTCCCTTTTCCACATATTTAATTATCGATTAATATTTTTAAATAATTATATATTAAAATAATAGTAGTGGTAGTAATTGTTGATAATGTTGATAAACGAGAAAGACCTTATCATTGTTCAAGCTTTGCTTAAATGAAAAATGTTGATAAAGGTAAGGTTGTTTACAAATTAACAAAGTTCACAACCTAATTATTTTGGGGATAAAAATTATCAACAAGAAAATCAGAATTTATTCATAGCTTAATATCCTAATTTGTGAATTAAAGTTTTAATAATCCGATCAACTTCAGGATCTTCTTTAATTGAATTCTGAATTTTTTCATAAGCATGAATTACAGTAGTATGGTCTCTACCTCCAAATTCTTCTCCAATTTTAGGCAAAGAATAATCAGTCAATTCGCGGATAATATACATGGCTATTTGACGGGGAAAAGTAATGTTTTTAGTGCGCCGTTGCGCTTTTAAATCTTCAATTTCAATGTTAAAGTATTCAGCTACAGCTTGTTGAATTAATGGAATAGTAACCCGTTGCGACTTGGAAGAAGAAATTACATCTTTCAAGACTTCGTTAGCTAATTCTAGGGTTATTTGTTTATTATGAAAGGAAGCAAAAGCAATAATGCGGATTAGCGCTCCCTCAAGTTCACGAATATTAGAATTAATTTGATCAGCAATATTTACAATCACATCATTAGGTAAATGCCAACCTTCAATTGCAGCTTTTTTTCTTAAAATGGCGATTCTGGTTTCTAAATCCGGAGCTTGAATATCGGTGATTAAACCCCATTCAAAACGGGATCGAAGACGGTCTTCCAAAGTGGGAATTTCTTTTGGAGGTCGGTCGCTGGAAATTACTATTTGACGTCCGGATTCATAAAGAGCGTTAAAAGTATGGAAAAATTCTTCTTGAGTACTTTCTTTGCCGGCAAAAAATTGAATATCGTCAACTAAAAGAACTTCAATATTGCGATAAGTATCACGAAATTGAGGGGTTCGATTAAAACGAATCGCATTAATTAATTCATTGGTAAATTTTTCAGATGAAACATATACTACCCGATAGTCGGGATGGCTTTTCAAAACAAAATGGCCAACAGCTTGCATTAAATGAGTTTTGCCTAAACCGACACCACCATAAATAAATAATGGATTATAAGCTTTACCGGGAGCCTCGGCGACCGCCAATGAAGCAGCGTGAGCGAAGCGATTGCTTTCGCCAACAACGAAACTTTCAAAGGTATACTTTGGATTTAAAGAAGATGGTTGAACCGGTTGAGGTGTAGTTGATGCCGTAACCTTAAAGGATTCGTTTTTTTCAGGTGTTACAAAACGTAGTTCAACTTCTTCTTCGATTAAATCCCTAACCGTGCTGGTTAAAAGAGGCGCATATCTGGATTCAAGCCATTCTCGGGCAAAATCATTTGGAACTTCGATAGTTAATATATTTCCATCCTTTGAAATCGGTTTAGTTGGCTTAAACCAAGTCTCAAAACTTGGTTTACTTAAAAGAGTGGCAATAGATTCTAAAGTTTTTTCCCAAACGGTCTCTAAATTTGTCATAGCTGAATCTCGCTCCCTGATCATTTATCCAGTACTTGTGAATAACGTGTGTATATTTAAATAAATTACGAAATTACAAGAGAAATACCATTTAATAAAATAGAAAAAAAGCCTTTAACAGAAAAAAAAGATATCCACAGATTTTAAGTTATCCACTAAATAATTCACAACCTGTGGATGAACCTGAAAGACGATCCTATAATAACAAAATCTTTTAGCTTTGGCAATTTAAAATTATCCACAATATTGGAAACCATCTCAGGCTATATAAGAAATTCTCAAAAATTTCAAGTATTAATTAGCCTAAAGAATTCGACCGATAGTAATCACGATTTTACTATTGACACTAATTGACTTGACCATTATAATATAAGCGAATATTTTTCTTTAAATCTGATTGTGCTTCGCGATTTTGTCCAGCTGTTTTGTAATCCAGAAATCCACATTTTATATCTAAATCTTTTTGTTTTTAATGTGGCCGACTACATAGATGAGAGGTGAATAACTAAGATGAAAATGACTTACCAACCCAACCGGCGTAAATATAAGAAAGACCATGGTTTTCTGGTTAGAATGGCTTCCAAAGGCGGTCGAAAAGTAATTAGCCGCCGTCGCGCCAAAGGGCGAAAAGTATTATCAGCTTAACAAGTTAATTAGGACGTATAATTTAGTTTGGAAGTAATTAAAAAAAATCAAGAATTCCAACTTATTTTCGAAAAAGGCCACTCGATCCAAGGGAGATACTTAGTGGTCTATTTTCTTCATAATTCTTACCCGACTAATCGTTTTGGGATCTGCGTCGGCAAAAAAATAGGAACGGCAGTGCGGCGTAATTATGTAAAACGATTATTGCGTGAAGCTATTAGAGTTGTTTCTTTTCCGGACCAAGTCGGTTGGGACATGCTTTTAGTCGCAAAAAAACAGATCCTAAACACTTCGTTAAATGGTATAATTGATGAGATCCAACATATACTTTTTAAGGTAAACTTTTTTGCACTAAAAACTAAGGGAAATTTGGAGGATTCCCAATGAAAGGTGTAATCCTTCTTTTTATAACAGCTTATCGTAAATATCTTTCTCCTCTTTTTCCCAGGAGTTGTCGTTTTTATCCGACCTGTTCGGAGTATGTTTTTCAAGCTGTTTATAAATTTGGCGTTAAAAAAGGATTGTCATTAGGATTGAAGAGAATTTTACGTTGTAACCCCTTTAACGCCGGTGGCTACGATCCACTACCCAAAGAGTGATAGTTATTATTAGAGAAAGGGTGTTTCAATCTTGAACTTTATTATTGAACCGATTAGCGACTTGTTTAAAATAATTTTAGAATATTTTTTTTCATTCACTCATAGCTGGGGCTGGTCGATAATTTTATTAACCGTCCTTATTAAGATGGTCCTCTTCCCGACAACCCTGAAACAGATCCAAGCAATGAATAAGATGAAATTGATTCAACCTAAGTTAAAAGAAATTCAGGAAAAGTATTATAAAACCAATCCTGAAGAGTATCAACGCCGAACTATGGAATTGTATAAAAAAGAAAATGTGAACCCGTTCAGCGGATGCCTCCCTTTATTAATTCAAATCCCCATTTTATTCGCGATCTTTAACTTATTGCAGAACCCGGATTATATTGCTAACGTCATTAAAGACGCCAGTTTTTTAGGTTTATTTCTACTCAAAGATAAAGGAAATATTCCTTTGGCGATCCTTTCCGGCGTAACCACGTTTTTTCAACAAAAATTGACTACTCCAACCGCGACCGGAAACGATCAAACTCAAATGATGTTATATATCATGCCGGTAATGTTTGGTTTCTTCACTTACCAAGTTAATGCTGGAATCGGTTTATATTGGGTAGTCAGCAATGTAGTAGGGATTGCCCAACAATATTTAATTAATGAATACTTTGTTGTGAAAGAACATCTTCAGCATAAAGACGGCGAACCCTCGGAAGAAACCAAAAAGAAATAATATAACTGTTTGGTTTAAGGAGGTACACAGTGAAATCAGTTGAAAAAGTAGGCCGTACTACAGAAGAAGCGGTTGCGGAAGCTATTAAAGAGTTAGGGGTCAAACCTGATAAAGTTAAAGTTGAGGTCTTGGAAGAAACGACCAAAGGATTTCTAGGATTGTTAGGCGGAAAAGTAGTCAGGGTTAAAGTAACGGTTAAAGAAGATTTGGCTCAAGTTGCGGGCCTTTTTTTAAGAGAAATGTTGGTTAATATGGGAGTTTTGGCTCAAGTAGAGATCTTTAAAAGATCCGATAACACAATCTTGAATATTAATGGCAAGGATCTCGGCATTTTAATCGGTAAACGGGGCCAAACATTGGATTCCATCCAATACTTGGTTAATCTGGCTGTCAATAAAGATCAAATCGAAAAGGAACGAATTATCGTAGATGTCGCCGGATATCGTCGCCGGCGCGAAGACACTTTACGCCGGCTGGCCATTAAAATGGCTGATAAAGTGAAGCGGGAAGGGAGAAAGCAAGTGTTGGAACCCATGTCTCCCCATGAACGCCGGATTATTCACTCCACCCTTCAAAGCAGCAAAGACGTGATGACATATAGTGAAGGAGAAGATCCATACCGTCATGTGATTATCAGTCCCCAACAGTAAACATCCCGGCTTAGCCGGGTTTTTTATTAAGGGCGTCCAGCAAAGCTGAAGGCCGCTACCATACTTTAACGGTTGGAGCCTATTTTAAGATAATTTAAGTTATGTTAAACTAAAAACGCAAAATTCAATTTTTATAGTAGTTGCGTTTGGAGGAGAGAAATGATCTTCGATGATACCATTGCCGCGATAGCCACTCCGATTGGAGAAGGTGGCATCGGAATTATTAGAATCAGCGGTCCCTCAGCCAAAGAGATCGGCCTTAAAATCTTGGTCAGTGGCAAAAAGGATTCTTTCGCAGATATACAAGTGAGAAAAGTATATCATGGTCTGGTGGTTAATCCCATTAATCAAAAACCTTTGGATGAAGTCATCTTCTTTTATTTAAAAGGGCCTAAAAGCTTTACCGGAGAGGATACCTTAGAGATCCAAGCCCACGGCGGCGCTTTCCTTTTATCCAAAATACTAGAGATCATCTTGCACAACGGGGCCCGGATGGCTGAACCAGGCGAGTTTACACAACGTGCTTTTATGAATGGAAGGATCGATTTGGTTCAGGCCGAATCAATCATTGATTTGATAAGAGCGAAATCCGATAAAGCCCATGAACTTGCCTTAACGCAACTTACCGGTAAAACAAGCGCAACTTTATCCGAGATTGAAAGCGACCTTTATCGAATCTTAATTACCATCGAAGCAACCCTTGATTTTCCTGAAGAAGATATCCTTAGACCAGAGATTGAACAAATTCATTCTCAAGCTTCTCAAGCCCTTGAAAAATTATCAATCTTGCTCGAGGGAGTGGATGAAGGGCGAAAAATACGGGACGGTATTAAGCTGGTCATTGTCGGCCGGCCGAATGTGGGAAAATCGAGCTTCCTTAATGAACTGGTTCAAGAAGAAAAAGCGATCGTAACGGCGATTCCCGGAACGACCCGAGACATTATCGAAGCGCCTTTTCAATTAAGGGGAGTGCCGATTCGGCTTATCGATACAGCCGGTTTACGTGAGACTGAAAATGTTATCGAGCAAATAGGAATCGCTAAGACGAAACAATCAATTGAGCAAGCGGACCTAATTATACTGGTACTTGACGGAAGTCAACCGCTTACCGCTGAAGACGAAGAAGTAATCGTAAAAATCAAAGAGCGGAAAGTTCTGGTAATCATTAATAAGACCGACTTACCTCAGGTCTTAACCAAGGGAGATCTCCCTTGGTTTAACCAAAACCAGATCCTTGAATTATCCCTGCTTACTAAGAAAGGTTTAAACTTAGTGGAGGACCGGATCATTGAATTAGTAGGTCTAGGAGAAATCAAACTTGATGATCGGCCCATCTTATCCAAGATTAGGCATAAACAAGCCTTAGAGCACGCAATCTCAGCTTTGGACGATTTTATTTCCGGATTAACCACAGGAAAGAGTGAGGATTTATTAGCGGTGGATTTGCGTTCCAGCTTGAGTTCACTGGGGATTATCTCCGGAAAAAATGTTTCCAATGAGGTAATCCAGGGTATCTTTGAACAGTTTTGCATCGGAAAGTAAGCCAATGGAAAAGGGGTAACGATTTGAACTATGATGTTATAATAGTTGGAGCAGGCCATTCCGGTTTAGAGGCGGCCTTAGCCGCAGCCCGGCTCGGGGCAAAAGTTTTGGTCTTAACCATTTCACCAGATACTATCGGCGCCATGTCCTGTAATCCGGCAATTGGTGGGCCGGCAGCTAAAAGCCATTTGGTCCGGGAGTTGGATGCTCTAGGGGGAGCTATGGGTAGGGTCATTGATCAAACTTATTTGAATATCCGCCGCATCAATGAAAGCCGTGGCCCTGCCGTGGCCGCCCTCAGGGCTCAAGCAGATAAAAAAAGATATCAGATGGAAATGACTTTAAGGCTGGAAAGAGAGCCCAATATTACTGTAAAACAAGGATTAGTTACTGAACTTATGGTTTCCAATCAAAAAGTCACCGGAGTGGTCTTGAAATCCGGCCGAAGTTATACGGCCCAAGCGGTGATTCTAGCTACCGGCACTTTTTTAGGTGGTAATATAGTGATGGGATCCATCCGTTATCAAGGAGGGCGTCAAGGCGAGCCTGCCGCTGTTGAACTTAGTGCCAGCTTATCAAAGTTGGGCCTTAAGTTGCGCCGTTTTCAGACTGCGACCCCACCGAGGATCCACCGGCGTTCGATTGACTTTTCCAAGTTAACGCCCCAAGCTTTACAAGACCCGGAATGGGGTTTCTCTTGGGACGGGCTCTCTCAAAAACGGATTCAACAACCTTGTTGGTTTACAACCACTACTCCGGAAACGATTCGGATCATTCAGGCGAATCTCGCTCAATCTCCGATCCAATCCGGTTCGATTACGGGAAAAGGCCCTCATTTTTGTCCTTCAATCGACCGAAAGGTGATCCGGTTTCCTGAAAAGACTGATCATTTGATCTTTTTAGAACCGGAAAGCGAGTACACCGAGGAACTGTATTTATTAGGCTTGACTACTGCCATGCCAGAATCGGTCCAGGAACAAATCCTGGCTTCGATTCCCGGGTTAGAAAAGGCCGAAATTATCCGGCCCGGCTATGCCGTGGAATATGATTGTCTGGATTCTTTCCAATTTAAGCCAAGCCTTGAGTCCAAGACAATTGAAAACCTATATACCGCCGGGCAATTGAACGGAACTTCCGGATATGAAGAGGCTGCAGTTCAAGGACTGGTTGCCGGGATTAATG